>DASSGT010000379.1:0-4358 GCA_035693345.1 Puia sp.
TCCAATGCTGCCTCGCTAACAGGTGTGGCGCTGATTGGTGCTGAATATATTTCGGGTGTAATTTTCCCTTCTATTACAGATCCATCCGCTCTGCAGACCAGGGAAATCGCCATCGCTTTATTTTCTATTCTATTGTTTTATGGCGTAAATCTGCTCGGACTGAAAATGAGTGCGCGGACGCAAAATGTTTTGACAATTATTAAAATTTCGCTTGTCGTACTTTTAATAACACCACTGTTTTTTGCTGACGGTTCCAAATCCACGATACTGTCTCATGCCGTTTTTCCGGGATGGATGGAATATCTGAAAGGATTTGGCGTGGGATTGATAGCCGTATCCTTTACATATGGCGGATATCAACAGACGATAAATTTTGGATCCGATATTGCCCAGCCAGGCAGGAACATTCCGCGCGGAATATTTATGGGCATCCTTATCATCATTATATTGTACCTGAGTATCAATTATGCATATATACGTGTAATTGGCCTGGATGGTCTCCGGAATACAAAGGGCATTGCTTCGGTCATGGCAGCTCATGTATTTGGGGACGCGGCTGGCAAAATTCTTTCCATACTTCTTTTTCTTTCAGTACTGGCATATGTGAATGTTCTTCTGATGAGTAATCCGCGGGTTATGTATGCCATGGCTGAAGATGGCGTGTTGCCAAAAATATTCGCAAAACGTACCGCAACCACCGACGTATTATTCACCTCCCTGACCGCCTTTGCAGCCGTCTGCGTTCTGATCGTTTTTTGGATGAAGGCTTTTGACAGAATCCTGAGTTTTACAATATTCCTGGATTGTTTTGGCATGGCAGCTTCTGCGGGAACCATATTTAAACTGAGAAAAGAAAAAGTGCATCCGGATGGTGAAGAGTTTTATCAGATGAAGTTGTTTCCGTTGCTACCGATCGTTTTTATTGCGGCTTATTCTTTTGTGGCCATTAGTATAGCGTTGGACACTCCCTGGACTGCACTTACAGCCCTGATCGTAATGGGAATTTTTATGGTGATTTACTTTCTGAGCGTAAAGCGTAAGGCGTAAAGAGCAAAGCACATAATTCTCAAATACGCATTTGTTTTCCACATTTACTTATTGACAGGCATTTAATACTTAATAAAGATTTACGCTTTATGCGTTGCGCATTAAGCTTACCACAAGAGGGTATTTTTTTTGGTTTCCTGTGATGCTATTTTGCCGGAGATGGGAATTCCGAAACCCATGCATGTTGCGAAAAGTAGGAGTCAAAAAAATTTTGTATGAAGAAGATGAAATTCAAATTGTGGGAGGGACAAAAAATGCATGCCCGGAGAAATGACATGAAATTCGAATTTCCGGCGGAATTGGAGGAGTTGAGTTCGGAAGAAACAAAGCGCATTGTCGCTGGCGAAGGCATAGCATTCTGGCTGGGCTATGCTGCCGGTAAAATTGCGAATTTATTTTCTTAATAAACAATTCCAAAACCTGCAGGAGTATCAGTGATATCCGACAGGATTTTTTTAAATGAAGAGACTTCAGAAGAAGTCTCTTTTTTATCGCCATCTGAAATTAAACTGGGATGAAAAATTTTATTCTGATTAAACAAAGAGACGCTGCTGACTGCGGTGCGGCATGTCTGGCATCGGTGTCATCATATTACGGTCTGCATCTTCCAGTTAGTCGGATCAGGCAATATGCGGGGACAGGTAAACATGGCACGAGTTTGTACGGACTCATAGAAGCGGCCGGGCAATTAAGATTTCGGGCCAAGGGTGTCAGAACAACAGGACATGCGATCACGCAAATCCGTACACCGGCCATTTTTCATCTCGTACAAAGCGGATTGCAGCATTTTGTAGTGATTTATAAAATAACGAACAGATATATCTGGTTTATGGACCCTGCTTTCGGTAAAATGATCAGGGATGATATACAATCTTTTAACAGGCAATGGTCGGGCATTGTCCTGTTGTTGATGCCTTCCGACGAATTCCGGCAGCTGAACGAAAAGGAATCAGCTTTCGTCAAATGCTGGCAGATGGTACGGCCACATCGAAAAGTAATGGTCCTGGCCATTCTCCTTTCCATCATATATGCAGGTCTTGGATTCTCAACATCCTTTTATATTCTGAGGATTTTGGATGTAATCCTACCGGGAACGGATCGCAACCTGCTAAAGATGCTGGGTCTTGTCATGATCCTTTTATATTGGTTCAGATTCGTCGCCGGATATTTGAAGTCAATGATCGCATTACGTACTGGTCAGCGTATGGACAGGAATCTTATCCTGGGATATTACAGACACCTGCTAAATATGCCGCAACGATTCTTCGATAGCATGCGTACGGGTGAACTGGTGAGTAGGGTAAATGATGCCATGCGCATTCGCGCATTCATCAATGATATTGCATTGGGCATAATCGTCAACATATTCGTTCTGCTGTTAAGTCTGACGTTAATGTTCATACTGCATTGGCAGCTGGCTTTTCTTTGCATGCTGTCCATTCCATTCTACTTTGTGATCTATAGTGTAAATAACAGCGTAAATGCAAAATGGCAGCGAAAAATAATGAAATCAGGCGCTGCGCTGGAAAACCATTTAATGGAAACTATACAGGGTGTTTCAACTATACGCCGGTTTGGGAAAGAGGATTTTTTTTATGAAAAGATGGAGAATAAATATAATCCACTGATGCAATCTGTATTTATCAGCAGTCGCAATAGTATTTTGATATCGCATCTCTCGGAGTGGATAACCGGGCTGTTGATGATCATTTTACTATGGAATGGTGCAAATTTAGTGATGGGTCATGAGCTGTTACCAGGTGAGCTTATTTCTTTTTTCACCATAGCTGCTTTTTTTGCGATTCCGGTTCAGGCGTTGATCCAGGCAAATAAACCTTTCCAGGATGCATTGATTGCAGCCGACCGCCTTTTTGAAATCACCGATCTGGAAACAGAGAACAATGAAAGTCACGTGATAGAATGTTTTCCGGAAGGGGATCTGGTTTTTAAAAATGTTCACTTCTCTTATGGACCCGGAACGGTTGTCTTCAAAGGGCAGGACATCCGACTGCCCATGGGACAAATAACTGCAGTGATCGGTGAAAGCGGGTCGGGAAAATCCACTTTGGTTTCGCTGATCCAGAAATTATATGTGCCGGACGGAGGCAAAATAATGATCGGGGATATGGATATTCAAAATCTCTCTACGGGAATATTAAGAAAAAATATCGCTGCAGTTCAACAGCATATAGATCTTTTTGAAGGAGATTTTGTTTATAATATAGCTCTCGGTGAACAAGCGCCGGATCTGAATCGCATTTATGAAATTTGTCTTCGTCTGGGATTACATTCTTTCACTGATCAATTACCAGACCGTTATCAGACAATTATCCGTGAACAGGGTGTGAATTTATCAGGGGGACAGAAACAAAGAATTGGAATCGCACGTGCGTTATATAAAGATCCACAGATTTTAATTTTGGATGAAGCCACTTCTGCACTGGATTCCGGGAGCGAAAAAAAAGTGCTGGATACCCTGCGCTGGTTTTATAATCAGAAAAAAACAATCATTGTGATAGCTCACCGCCTCAGCACCATCCGTCAATGTGATTCGATTATTTGTCTAAGGCATTCAAATGATGCAATTCCAAATCTGGCGGAAGAACAAATATCAGATGGCCTTTCACTTTAAGCTTTGCGCTTTAAGCTTAAATTGTGGATTCAAAAAAAATAATGGATCTATCTTATATACTGAATGAACTGGGTGAGGACCGGTCAGAATATTTTAATGCTGTCGCACCCCCCATCATTCAAACCAGCAACTTCCGCGTAAATAAAGTAGACGAGTTAAAAAAATTGTTTGCTGATGAATATTCCGGATATCTCTACAGTAGAGGATTAAATCCAACAGTTGATATCCTAAGAAAAAAACTGGCAGCATTGGATCAGGCCGAGGATTGTCTGGTTTTTAATAGTGGTGCGGCGGCCATTTTTGTTGCCGTGCTCGCAAATGTCAATGCGGGCGATCATATTATTTCTGTAGAGAACCCTTATAGTTGGGTAAAGCGCATGTTTGATTTAATTTTTTGGCGGTTTGGAGTTGAGACTACCTATATTCCGGGAACAGACATCGAACAATTTGAAAAGGCGTCGAGGTCAAACAGCCGTTTCATTTATCTGGAAAGTCCAAATTCATGGAGTTTTGCAATTCAGGACATCGAAAAAGTTGTAGACTTTGCCAAAAGACGCAACCTGATTACACTCCTGGATAATTCGTATTGCACTCCTCTTTATCAGCGACCGATTCCGATGGGTATTGACATCAGTATGCAGACGGCAACAAAATATATCGGTGGTCACAGCGATACACT
>DASSGT010000380.1:0-5152 GCA_035693345.1 Puia sp.
TAGAAACACCGATATTCCCAACCAGTGCACAATCCAAACCTCCATGGCGACAAATATGATATGCCAGAGAAGTTGTAGTTGTTTTTCCGTTACTCCCCGTTACACCCAGGATCCTGCTGCTTCCTTTATGCCGATAGGCCAGTTCGATTTCACTAATCACCGGAATACCTTTGCTCCGTATCTGAATGATCAAAGAACTTTTATCAGGTATACCTGGGCTCTTCATGACTTCATCTGCATCCAGTATCTTTTCCTCGCTGTGTTTACCCTCTTCGAATGCTATACCTTTTTCTACCAATAGTGATTTATACTTCTCCGCTATTTTTCCGGCATCAGAAACAAACACCATATAACCTTCCCTGGCAGCCAGTATGGCTGCGCCCACACCGCTTTCACCGGCACCCAGAATAATCAGTTTGGTCATAACACTTTTCAAGCTTAACGCCAAAGCTCAAAGCATAAGGCTCACATTTCTCCTCCACGGATTTGAATCCATTGCGATCGTTTATTGATTACAATTAACAACAACGTTCAGGTAGGGGGGATTTGGTTTTTCAAAAGCATAGATAAAATACTGCACCACAATGATCTAATCGTTTTCAGGGACGGATCGTCTAAATTCAAAAACTATCTGATCTTCAAAGTCACGATCGCAAATACAACACAGAGTATCGTTACGATCCAGAACCGCGTTACTATTTTACTTTCGTTGTACCCTAATTTCTGATAATGATGATGCAGGGGACTCATCAGGAATATCCTTTTCCCCTCACCATATTTTCGCCTGGTATATTTGAAATAGCTTACCTGCAAAACCACACTGATATTTTCTACCAGAAAGACACCACAAAAAATCGGGATCAATAATTCCTTACGCACGATCACGGCCAGGGCGGCAATAATTCCGCCCAATGTTAAACTGCCTGTGTCCCCCATGAAAACGGTTGCCGGATATGAATTATACCAGAGAAAACCAATGCAGGCCCCAATCAATGCTCCTATAAAAATGGATAATTCACCAAGATTTGGGATATACATTATATTCAGATATTCTGCGAAACGCAGGTTACCGCTGGCATAGGCGAAAACGCCTAAGCAGGTACCAATCACCGCACTGACTCCTGTAGCCAGACCGTCAATTCCATCCGTGATATTAGCGCCGTTGGATACCGCAGTAATAATAAAAATGACAATGATGATATATAATATCCATGTAGCGCCGCGCAATGCAGTCGGCAATAATTTGGAATAATTGAATTCATGATTTTTTACAAAAGGTATGGTCGTAATGGGTTCCCTTGCTTCCACAAATAGTTTTACTTTCCCGTCAAGAATCACTTTCTTCAAACCGACGGTATCGGTCGGCTTGTTATCACCAACAAATTCCCGCCATACTTTCGTGTTACTATTAAAATAAAGTGTGGCAGCTACGACAAAGCCAAGCACCACCTGACCGAGTACTTTAAACCAGCCCGCTAATCCGTCCTTATCTCCTTTTTTATAATTGATTCCCTGCTTTTGCGCTAATCTTTTGGCACGCAGTTTCAGGTAGTCATCAATAAATCCGATCATGCCCATCCAGACTGTGCTGAAAATCATCAGGCGGATGTATGCTTTGTTCAGATTAGCAAGAAGAAGGGTGGGAATCAGAATGGCAAGAATGATGATGATACCTCCCATGGTGGGCGTCCCTTTCTTCTGTTGTTCCCCTTCCAGGCCCAGTTCACGAACGCTTTCACCCACCTGCAGACTGCGCAGATAATTAATCAGCCTTCGTCCGAATAACATGGTAATTACCAGAGACAGTATAACAGCCAGCAGTACACGAAAGGTGATGAATTGGAATAACGCACCTCCGGGCACCTTAACACCTGTCTGTCTAAGCCAATCGAATAGATGATACAACATGTAGTTGATCCGGCTGTTTAATACTGATTACGGGATGTTTCCCAATTTTATTTCTCTAATAAGTCAAAAATTTGTCTTAACACCACTTTATCATCAAATGGATATTTAACCCCTTTGATTTCCTGATACTTTTCATGTCCCTTTCCCGCCACGAGAACGATATCTGAAGGCTGGGAAAGATTCACTGCCGTTTTGATTGCTTCACGCCGGTCGGGGATGGAAATAAATTTTCTCCTGGCGGCTGTATTCAATCCTTCTTCCATATCCAGAAGAATAGCTTCCGGCTCTTCAGATCTGGGATTGTCGGAAGTGAATACCACCCTGTCACTGAGCTGACAAGCAACTTCCCCCATGACTGGCCGCTTCTTTTTATCCCGGTCCCCTCCGCATCCAACTACTGTGATGATGCGTTCATCATTTTTACGGAGCTTGTGAATTGTGCTAAGCACATTTTCCAGAGCATCCGGAGTATGAGCATAATCTACGATCCCTACGATTTTTTCTTTGGGAGAAATCATATAATCGAACCTGCCTTCCGCTCCGCTCAATACACTGAGGTTTCGCAGGATCTCAGCTTTTTCTTCACCCAGGCAGATGGCCGCACCAAAAACAGCCAGCAGGTTATAGGCATTGAATTCACCTATCAGCCTGAAATGCACTTCCTGATCATTCACCAGCATTACCAGACCGGTAAGATTATTTTCAAGAATTTTCCCTTTAAAGTCAGCCGTTGTTTTCAGGCTGTATGTGTATTTCGATGCAGAACTGTTCTGCAACATGACCTCTCCTCTTTTATCATCAACGTTGGTGATCGCAAATGCTGAAGACGAAAGACCATCAAAGAACAATTTCTTAACACGGATATATTCGTCGAATGTTTTATGGTAATCCAGGTGATCATGGGTGATATTGCTGAAAATTCCACCGGTATAATACAATCCATCAATCCTGTGCTGGTGGATTGCATGCGAACTGGTTTCCATAAACACATGAGTACAACCCGATTTCACCATATCGTGCAGGAGCTGATTTAATGAAATCGGATCCGGCGTTGTATGAGTAGCCGCTAATACTTTATTACCGATGTGATTCTGTACCGTGCTTAGCATACCACAGGTATACCCCAGAGAACTGAATAATTTAAAGAGCAGTGTTACGATTGTTGTCTTTCCGTTCGTTCCTGTAACACCTATCAATTTCAGTTTTTCGGAAGGCTGGCCAAAAAAATTATGAGCCATTAAACCCGAAGCCGCTGCGCTGTTTTCTACCTGTATATATGTGATACCATCTTTCAGACTAACCGGCATGATTTCACAAATGATCGCAGCAGGCTGGACCACCGACACAGCGTCGATAAACTGATGTCCATCGGTATGCGTGCCCTTTACTGCTATAAAGGCTGAAGCCTTTCCGACTTTTCGGGAGTCCAATTGAAGGTCCCGGACATCGACATCCAGTTTTCCGTGGACCGACCGGATACGCACTTTATATAAAATTTCCTGTAGAATCATTAGTTAAGATCCAGGATGAGTTTTTGATTTTTTGACACGATGGTACCGGCTGATATGCTTTGCTGTTTTACTTTTCCCGTTCCCCGGGTAATAACTTTCAGATCTCTTGATTCCAGTAAATACAAAGCATCTTTCAATCCCATCCCTTTTACATCAGGCACTTTTTTCATTTCCTCAGTTTTTGCTTTCACAACCGGTTGGCTATTTTGGCGGTACACCCCTGACCACTTATTATCGCGTGAAGAATCTGCGTACGGCATCTTCAGTGTATAGAAAATATTTTTTATCTCATCTGTCGAACCCGCATAGTAGTAAGCAGTGCTGTCTTTTTTCAGTAAATCGGTATAAGAAGCAATTTGCAGGCTGTCAGGTGTAAGCGCCTCCATACTCATCAGTTTGTCTGCCACTTCTCTGAATACAGGTCCGGCGACTGCTGCGCCCAGATATTTTTTTGCAAAAGGTTTATTCTTTATTACGACAATGCAGGTGTACCGGGGATGATTAGCGGGAAAATAACCAGCAAATGATGATTGATAGATATGGTCAGCATACCCGCGATTGCCGTTTGCAACCAGCGCCGTACCTGTTTTGCCTGCTACCGGATAAAACGTATTCTTAAATGCTGATTTGGCCGTGCCTTTGATACAAACTCCTTCGAGACAGGTTCTGAGTTCCGCCAATGTTTCGTCGCTACAGATTTTATCCATCATCACAACTGGCTGATTTTCCCGGTCAGGACCTCCCGCATATTGAACTGCGTTTACGAGATATGGCTTCATCATTTTGCCATTGTTTGCCACTGCATTATAAAGTGTGAGAGTTTGTAAAGGACTTATCAATACTTCATAGCCAAAGGCCATCCAGGGTAGTGTGCTCGCACTCCAGGTCCTCGATTTGGGAGATTTTATAATGGGAGAAGTTTCACCAGCCAGATCAATCCCTGTAATCTGGTTTAACTTCAACTTTTTGAGGTGATCTACGAATTGCTGGGGATGTTGGGAGTAGTGGGCTACTACAAGTTTCGCCATGCCCACATTCGAGCTGTGTTCAAATGCCTGTTCTACAGTAACATCGCTGACTTCCTGTCTTTCCGCGTCATGAACGGTACGGGTTCCGATCTTCCACGTACCCCCCTCAATATTCACGTGATCTGTCAGATGCACTTCGTGATCCTCCAGCAAAGACATCAATGTGGCTAATTTAAATGTAGATCCGGGCTCTGAAGCTCTGATAGCATAGTTTAAGTCTTCCCAGTAACTGCCATCCGGTTGCCTGCCCAGATTCGCCATGGCCTTGATTTTTCCCGTGGCTGTTTCCATAACAATGCATGTTCCATGTTCACATTCGTTTTCAACCATCATGGAAAGCAGTGCATTCTCTGCGATATCCTGCGTATTTACATCGATCGTGGTTATGATATCTTTCCCGTTTTCAGGATCTATCTCATATCCTTCCACGGGAATATATGTACCGGCATTCAGATAACGAACCAGTCGTCTGCCGTTTTCGCCGCGCAAAAGGCTGTCATATGTTCTTTCCAATCCGACATTCTGGGCGTTGTCACGCGATAAACCGATTGTGCGGTTTGCCAGTAATCCGAATGGATTGAGTCTTTTACTGGATGCGTCTGTGATAAATCCGCTTTTATTTCTTCCCAAACGAACGAGCGGAAAATCACGAAGACGTTTGTACTGATCAAAATTCAAATTACGCTGTAAGAGATAATAGCGGTC
>DASSGT010000381.1:0-2036 GCA_035693345.1 Puia sp.
GGCCTGACAATAATAAAATTATATAACGGAATTGATAAAACTGATTTCAAACAAGGTGATGCCCAGGTGTACATCGTTTGTGAAAAGGGCTAACTGAATTTTCCACAGTCTGTTTTTGCTGAGAAATTAAATACGGTGCAGATGAGCAAATAATAAAAAACGGAATGTCAGTCTTCATCCAGCTCCAGCAATAAATTGGCGATCAAAGCCGTCCAGCCGGTTTGATGCGAGGCACCGAGACCCCGGCCCGTGTCGCCATGAAAAAATTCATAAAACAGGTGATGATCTTTGAAGTGACTGGTTGACCAGGCAGGCTGATGACCGGCATGATATTGAAACTGTCCTTCTTCATTTTTTTCAAATATTTTCAAAATCCGCCGGGTCAGCTGGTTGGCAATCTGTTTCAGATTCAGTTTATTTCCTGAGCCCGCAGGAAATTCGTATTGATATTTGTCGCCATAGTATTCATAATATTTTCTGAGGGAATGGATGATCAGATAATTCAACGGCAGCCAGATCGGTCCGCGCCAGTTGGAATTACCACCGAACATGGTGCTGGAACTTTCACCCGGTTCATATTGTATGGAATAATCCGTACCCTGGTATCCGAACACATAGGGTTTCTCCTGATGAGATCTCGAGAGGGAACGGATTCCGTAGTCAGATAAAAACTCCGCTTCATCCAGCAGTCTTTTCAGAAGACTTTCCAGGCGGTCATCCACCATGATCGCGAATAAATAATTTCCATCCTTATTCTTCCGATCAATATCTGAAATGATCCGCGTGAGATCGGGCCGTGTAAGCCGGATCACTTCCAGCCTGGTATTGAATTGTCTCAGATGTTCGAATACTTTGCTTTGCATGATTTCAACGGCCAGCAGGGGAATGATACCCACGATGGAGCGGATTCTCAGCCGTTCACTTTTTCCGTTTTCAAATTGAATGGCATCATAATAAAATGAATCTTCATCATCCCAGAGAGAAATATCTTTTTTGCCGATATGATGCATCGCCCATCCGATATTCAGAAAGTGTCTGAAGAATTTTGCGGCGGATTCTTCGAATGCGAGATTATGCTGTGCGAGTTCCAGTGAAATGCGCAACATATTGATGGAGTACATGGCCATCCAGCTGGTGGCATCGGCCTGCTGAAGTTTTTTGATACCCGGCGGCATATGGTTTCTGTCGAAGACACCGATATTATCGAGTCCCAGGAATCCGCCTTCAAAAATATCGGTTCCGTTTGCATCTTTCTGATTGACCCACCAGGTGAAGTTCATGAGTAATTTCTGAAAAGCCCTTTCGAGAAAATCCCAGTCCGCGATGCCGGTTTTTTTTCTGTCTTCTTCAAACACATACCAGACACCCCATGCATGTACCGGTGGATTTACATCACTGAAATTCCATTCATATGCCGGGATCTGTCCGTTGGGATGCATATAATATTCGCGAAGCACCACCAGCAATTGCTGCTTGGCGAAATCAGGATCGATATGAACAAAGGTGGCTGCATGAAAAGCCAGATCCCAGGCGGCAAACCAGGGATATTCCCATTTATCCGGCATGGAAATAATATTCCGGCAGGTGAGGTGCTGCCAGTCATAATTTCTTTTGAAAGCGCGGTTGGGAGGCGTTTCGTGCGGTTCTCCAAACAGCCATTTAAATACATCGAGATAATAAAATTGTTTTGTCCATAACAGGCCACTCGCGGAACTGCGCAAAAGTGCCTTATGTTCTGGCGATAAATTTTTTGGTGTCAGCTGATCATAATAATCGTCGGTGTCCTTCAGACGTTTTATAAATATATCTTCAAAACCGGTGAACGGATCATCCAGTTCCGTTTTGCTCAATCTTACCCTGAATGTTTTGGATGCGCCGGGCCGGATTCTCTCCTTCAGCCATATCGCGGCTTTGGTGCCCTTTTTTTTCAGGTTCACCGTATTTTCATTCTCAACGATATAATTATTGATCCCGTCTTTTACAAAAGCTGCATCGTTGGGGCGGTTATACATCCGCCGGTTATTCGTTTCGTTTTC
>DASSGT010000382.1:0-4267 GCA_035693345.1 Puia sp.
CCCACCCTGCCGGATGATCTTGGAAAAGTTGTGCTGCTGAATGAATCCGCCGATATCATAGATGAACTTGACTATGATCACCACTGGCATTCGCCACTTCTCTCCAGTGAGAATGGCGTCGCCCTGGAAAGAATCCGCACTAATTTGCCAACAGATCTTCCTTCCAATTGGACATCCGCCACCGCTGTGACCGGATATGGTACGCCCGGATATCAGAACGCTGAATACTCAATGGATACTGCAGTCACCGATTTCATCGCACTTGAACCAAAAGTCTTTTCGCCTGATATGGATGGATATCAGGACTTTTTATTTGTCCACTATCATTTACCTGCGGCAGGGTTTATAGGGACTATTTCTATTTATGATGTTATCGGGAGAATGGTCCGGAAACTCGTTGATAATATTTTGTGGGGAACCGACGGTAGTTTTCGCTGGGATGGTTTGGATGAACAGCAAAGATTATTGCCCATGGGACATTATATCCTGATCATACAATTATTTCACCCAGATGGAACCATCATGAACCGGAAACTGGTTACGGTACTGGCACGGTAGCAAGTCTGGAGGACTGAAAGACTGGAAGTCTGGAAGTAACTAAATTTTCAATCTCAGCCTTGGCCTTTGCCTTACGCCTTCGCCTTAAGCTTTGGCCTTAGCCTCAAACAAGCGCTATATCAAAATTCACCAGATCAATAAACTGGCGTATACGATCATCAATTTCAGGCTTCGTAATTTCCTTCAGACGCTCAGGACCGAATTTCTCAACACAAAACGAAGCCATCGCCGAGCCGACAATGATCGCCGTTTTCATATTTTGAAAAGATATGTCTTTCGTGCGGGCAACATGTCCCATAAAACCTCCCGCAAATGTATCACCGGCACCCGTCGGATCGAATACATCTTCCAGTGGCAGGGCCGGGGCAAAGAATACCTCATTACCATGAAAAAGTAAGGCGCCATGTTCCCCTTTCTTTATGACGAGAAACTTTGGGCCCATAGCCATGATCTTGCGAGCAGCTTTTACCAGGGAATAATCTCCTGACAGTTCACGGGCTTCGGCGTCATTCACCATCAGCAAATCTACCATGCTGAGAACCAGCCTCAAATCTTCTATAGCCGCATTGATCCAATAATTCATGGTATCCAGGGCAATCAGTTTCGGACGGATTTTCATTTGTTTGATCACACTGATCTGAACCGCCGGATGAAGATTACCGAGCATCAGGAATTCAGCTGACTGGTAACTATCAGGTATAACCGGATTAAAGTCTCCCAGAACATTCAGATCCGTTACCAAAGTATCTCTGGTATTCATATCCAGGTGATAGCGGCCACTCCAGAAAAAAGACTTTTTGTCTTTTACCCGTTCAACGCCCTCAAAGGAACAACCTTTTGATTCCAGGGACTTTATTTCTGTCTCTTCAAAATCATTTCCAATAATCGAAACCAGGTTTATTGGTTTAATAAAATTCGACGCGGCATAAGCAGCATATGTGGCTGCGCCACCGACAATTTTATCTCTTTTCCCAAAAGGCGTTTCTATGGCATCATAGGCCATACTTCCAACACAGATAAGTGCCATAACATTATAATAGATAATAAATAACCGGTATCCCCGAAAAATGCTGCAAACCTAATGTTTTTAAACAAGAACTGTTACCGCGAAGAGAAATATGACGCGACCGATGGGCTTGCACAACCTTTAACAAGAAGTTCAATTAAAAAATTGTAAATTGATAGTCAGGATACTTTAAAACCAAAAGTATGAAAGCAAATAGATTAATTCTTGCCGGCATCAAGGCAATACTCTGTATGGCATTAATATTTGTGCTGGGATTTCTGGGATATCATAATCCGGATTCTATGGTTTGGGTGATTGCTGCAGCTATTTTTTGTGCGCTTGCATATTATTTTTATTCAAAGGGGCTCGACGATTAAAACCGGCGGGAACTCCAAATTAAATCCAATTCTATTTATAGTTTGTAATTTGTCGGGCGGGAACTTACATTCCCTTCTTCAAATTTTATTATTTCGAATCAAATCTTCACCAGCAACAAATGCCAGTCTGTCCGACAGATATATAGTTGATTATCTTTGGCGTCGGTATGGCAAAAATCAGAAGCAAAAAAAACAGCAGTAAAAAAGATACCATCATCGAAAAAGCGTCGAAACTTTTTCGTGAGAAGGGCTTTGGTGCTGCTTCCATGCGTGATCTGGCAGAAAATGTGGGAGTAGAGGCTGCGAGTTTGTACAATCATATTCAGTCGAAATCTGAAATCCTGCAGGCTATCTGTTTTAAGGTCGCCAACGATTTTCTTTCCCATCTCGAAGCCGTGCAGTCAAGTCCGGAGCCAGCCCTTAAAAAACTGGAGATGATCATTCGCTTTCACATCCGGATGATGATGGATCAATATGAATTTGTCTACATATCCGATCATGAATGGAGGCATCTGCCTGAGCCCTATTTGTCCAATTTTCTGAATCAGCGGAGAAATTACAGACGGAGTCTTTCAGACCTGATCGCCCATGGTATTGAGCATGGAGAAATGAAGGAGATTGAACCCTATGTTGCGGTTTTAACATTGCTTTCCGCGATTAGTGGCATAGAATCCTGGCACCGCTCGAGAAAAACCATTCCGCAGGATGTTTTGGAAAATAATATGGTGAAATACCTGATTGAAGGACTAAAGAAATAAACGTGGCAAAACATTTTCGTCCCCTGAAAATCCTGGATATACGAAATGAAACCGACGACTGTGTGTCTGTTTCTTTCCTCGTCCCCGATGCATGGAAAGAAGAATTTAAATTCAAAGCCGGTCAGAATATTACTCTGCGTACAATGATCCGTGGTGAAGAAATCAGAAGATCCTATTCTATCTGCAGCAGTCCCATGGAAAACGAACTGCGGGTTGCTATTAAGAAAGTGGAAGAAGGATTGTTTTCGTCACATGCACATGCTCATTTTAAGACTGACCAGGTACTGGAGGTATTAGCGCCAACAGGCAATTTTGTATTACCCATCGATTCGTCGAATAAAAAACACTATGTGGCTTTTGCGGCAGGCAGTGGCATCACACCCGTCATTTCGCTGTTGAAAACCATACTGAGAGAAGAGCCCCTGAGTCGATTTACACTCATATATGGAAACCGAAACAGGAATTCTGTTATTTTCAGAGAGGACCTATTGGCCTTGAAAAACGAGTTTCCGGAACAGTTTCAGTTGATCATGATCTTCAGTCGTGAGAAAATGGATGCGCCGGTTTTCGAGGGACGAATTGATGCCGCGAAATGCGAAATGATATTTAAACAAATTCTTCCCCTGTCTGAAGATCTGGAATTTTTACTATGCGGACCGGCACCCATGATCTTTTCGGTTCGTTCATGGTTATTGGAGCAAACGGTTGCTGAGAAAAAGATCCACTTTGAGTTATTCTCGGATCCTGGTGAACTTGGCAGGCCAAGGGAAAAGACAAACTCCGTAATAGCAGAGTCATCAGAAATGAAAAGTCTGGTTACGATCCGACTGGACGGGATCTCATCAGAATATCAGATGCCGGTGCAGGGTCCGACTATTCTGGAGGCCGCCATCCAGGCAGGTGCTGATTTACCCTATGCTTGTCGCGCTGGTGTTTGTGCCAGTTGCCGCGCAAAACTGGTAAAGGGAAAGGTTACGATGGATCAGAATTATGCCCTCGCCGATGAGGAAATTGAACAGGGATTTATACTTGCCTGTCAGTCCCATCCTGCATCGGAAAAGATTATTGTCGATTTTGATATCCGGTAGAAAGTTCTTTTTCTGAAATAAGGGTATCTCCTTAGATGAAATTTAGGTTTTCATTTTTAAAAATAATTACGAAATTTAAGATCCAACGATTCACAGAATGTTCCCCTCAAACAAATTGCGGGCCTATGAACGCTTACAAAAATAAATCAGATAGCACCGGTTTATTCTCTCATATACTTCCGGTTTTTGCGGTGGTTTTTCTTCTGACTTTCAATTTGAATATTATATATGCGCAAAAGGACCAGGACCTGAACAAATATTCCGATGAACATGAAAATAAACTGTTACCCCTCTTCTTTGAAAAAGAACCCCCGGTAGGTACTGCTTATTTTACGGAATACTGGATGAAGGGTGCAGCGGAATTTGTCAATCACCAAACGATCCCAACCAGGGAAAAGCCGTACTATTTCAATTTTGATAAAATGAAAAACGTATTGATCGTTGTGGATAATTCCGATAACATCAGTTATTATAAGGGTG
>DASSGT010000383.1:0-2983 GCA_035693345.1 Puia sp.
TTGCGCCTACCGAAATCCTTAGTAACCAGCACTTCATAAATTTCCAGGAGATGCTGAAAGACCTGCCTGTAACGGTGAAAATGCTTACGGGATCGGTTAAATCGGCTGCCCGGAGAAAGATTCTCGAAGAACTGGCCGATGGTTCTGTGCATATTCTGATCGGAACCCATGCCATTCTGGAAGAACCGGTAATATTTAAAAATCTCGGACTGGCCATCATAGACGAGCAACATCGTTTTGGTGTTGCGCAGCGGGCCAGGATCTGGAAAAAAGCCTTTTTGCCTCCCCACGTACTGGTGATGACCGCGACACCGATTCCCCGAACCCTGGCGATGACAGCCTATAATGATCTTGATTATAGTGTGATCGATGAGTTGCCTCCTGGCAGGCAACCCGTCAGAACGGTAAAGCGTTATGAATATGACAGGCCTAAAGTGATGGATTTCATTAAGGTTGAGATAAAAAAAGGGAGGCAGGCCTATATCATCTTCCCGCTGATTGAAGAATCGGAAAAGCTCGATTATGAAAACCTCATGAAGGGGTATGAAAATGTAAAAGCCTATTTTCCTGAACCTGCGTATTATATCAGTATGGTGCATGGCAGGCAGAAAACCGGGATCAGGGAAACCAACATGAAAAGATTTGTTTCGGGAGACACTCAGATTATGGTAGCAACCACCGTTATTGAGGTGGGTGTACATGTTTCCAACGCAACTGTTATGCTTATTGAAAGTGCTGAAAAATTCGGTCTGTCCCAGCTTCATCAGTTACGCGGACGTGTCGGAAGGGGTGCTGATCAGAGTTTTTGCATTCTGCTGGCCGGTAATAAACTGGGTGGTGAGGCCAGGGAACGATTAAAGATAATGTGCGAAACCAACGATGGATTTAAAATTGCGGAAAAAGATATGGAGATTAGAGGTCCGGGAGATATTGCAGGTACCCGTCAAAGCGGGTTACTGGATTTTAAACTGGCCGACATCGTACGTGACCGTGAAATTCTTCAGTTGGCCGTGCAGGAGGCACAGGAGATTCTGAACGTGGATCCCGAACTGGATCTCCCTGAAAATAACCTTTTGCGCCAACAATTGAAACAGGAAAAAGGTAAAACACCCTGGAGCCGGATTTCTTAATGTGAATTCAAATTCCAGCTATTGAAAAAGAAATTATTCTTATTTTTTTTGCTTCTTGACACCTGTTTATCCGGACTCTATGCACAATCAGAGATCGGCAATCTGGAGTTTATAGAAAATAAAGGTCAGTGGGATAACACCATCCGCTTCCGGGCAAATATGCCGAATTCCACTTTCTACCTGCAAAAACATGGTTTTTCTGTTTTGATGCAAAACCCCACGGACATGGAGGCCCTAAGGAATACTATGCATGGTATACCCAACGGCGTGAAGGCTGCCAGCCAGTCTTCTACAACCCCTCCGGTGACAAATAAAACTGCTGCCAAATCGGATCTGGCCGCTTCTCTGCCACCCGTTCAATCCAATCCGGGAGAAGGACCGACGAATCCGAACAGTTCATCGAGCAGTATTACCATGCATTCACATGTATACCAGATGGAATTCCTGAACAGTTCCGAACAGGTTGAGATTCAGGGAGACAAGGGTCTGGATACTTATAATAATTATTTCATCGGAAATGATCCATCCCGCTGGAAATCCAATTGTAAAATTTACCAGGCGATCGTCTACAAAAATATTTACCCCAATATTGATCTGCGCTATTACACGGAGAACAACCAGCTGAAATATGATCTGGTAGTACACCCCGGTGGTAATCCGGACAATATTGTGATGAAATACAGAGGCGCCGATAAACTCACGGTGAAATCCGGTCAGATCACCATTCATACATCGGTCGGAGACGTAAAGGAAATCATTCCGCACACCTACCAGTTTTCAAAGGATGGCAATAAGGATGTGGAATGCAGCTATAAGGCGGGACCCGAAAATACAGTGCTTTTTCATGTAAGTAACTATAATCCTTCGGCCACGCTGATCATTGATCCAACACTTATATTTTCAACTTTTACCGGATCGCATTCTGACAATTGGGGTTATACAGCTACTTATGATGAAAGCGGCAGTTTTTATTCCGGAAGTATCACATTGGATTCCGAACCGATCAGTAATGGAAATTTATTTCAGGTTAGTCCCGGTGCCTATCAGTCAACATTCAAGGGAGGAGACGCCACCGATGGCAGCTACCATTATGATATTACCATCATGAAATTTAGCAGCAACGGCGTCAACCGGGTATATGCCACCTACCTGGGCGGAAAGGGGAATGAGCAGCCCCATAGCCTGGTGGTGGATCAGGGAGGAAACCTGGTGATTGCAGGCAGGACCAGTTCTCCGGATTTTCCAAATGTCAACAGCACCGGAGCCAAGGATGTTCTGAAAGGAGGTTATGATATTATTCTGTCAAAATTAAATGCCACCGGAACAGGTCTGATCGGATCAAGAATGATTGGCGGAACGGCTAACGACGGGGTGAATATCGCACCAAAATACTCCGACAATATTGTTCCCATGGGCCAGAACTCCCTCCGTTTAAATTATGGGGATGATGGCCGCAGTGAAGTAATCTTAGATAAAACAGGAAATGTATATCTGGCATCCTGTACATCTTCCAACGATTTTCCGGTTACGGGTAATGCTTTTCAAAAAAATAACGGCGGTAAGCAGGACGGAGTTTTTATAAAGACCAATCCGGACCTCAGTATCATCCTCGCCAGTTCTTATCTGGGCGGAAATAACGACGACGCTGCCTTCGCCCTGGCTCTGAATCCGGCTAACAGCAATATCTATATTGTCGGCGGAACATCCAGCATAAATCTGCAGGGTACTTCGAGTGGTGCCGTGGTTTCAACGACGAATAATGGCGGGATCGACGGATTTCTTTCAATTATCAGCAATGATGGCGGCGCCCTTGTAAAAACATCTTATTTCGGAACCAACGGAACTGAAGTGTT
>DASSGT010000384.1:0-7980 GCA_035693345.1 Puia sp.
TACATGAAGCAATTGCTTGCCTTTCTCCTGATTTTGTTTTCTATTCCTGCCAGCGGTCAGCAAAATCCGGTAGGTATTTTTGACGGGCATACTGATGTCGGGACCAATGTAAAAGCGGGGTCCGCAACTTATATTCCTGAAACGGGGCAATACGTGATATCCGGGGCCGGATATAATGTATGGGCCGATCATGACGAATTTCAGTTCGTCTGGAAAAAAATGAAAGGGGATTTTATAATATCTACAAGGGCCGAGTTCCTGGGAAGCTGGGTGAACTATCACAGAAAAGTAGGAGTCATGATACGTAAAACGCTGGACGGCAATTCAGCCCATGTAAATACCGTTGAGCATGGGGATGGTCTGACATCCCTTCAGTTTCGAAGAACAGCAGGAGCACAGACGGAAGAAATCAAATCCAGGCTCACAAAGGCTAATATAATTCAATTGGAAAGGCATGGTAACCAATACATCATGCGCGCGGCTATTTATGGGGAGCCCTTTATGACCGACACGGTAAACAATATTGATCTGGGAGACGAAGTGTATGTCGGATTATTTGTGGGGTCACATAATTCCGACGTAGTGGAAACAGGCGTATTCAGTAACGTTAGGATTATAATCCCGTTTAAGGGAGTTGCCGACAATGACACAGAAATGAAACTGGGCAGCCGTCTCGAGATTCTGGAAATTGCATCCGGAAAAAGAGACATTATATATTCTGTACCTTATTCAATTCAGGCACCAAACTGGTCCCGCGACGGAAAATACCTGATTTTCAATGACGATAAAGGGTTGATCAACCGCTTTGACCTGGCTTCTAAAGCGGTATCTGTTATCAATACAGGAGCCGTCAAAAACAACAATAACGACCATGTAATATCCTTTGACGGAAACATGCTCGGCTTGAGCAGTAATGTAAGAACTCTTGGAGGATCCGTTATTTATACAGTTCCCATAGGAGGTGGAACACCCAAACAAATCACTCCAAAGGGTCCATCCTATCTTCACGGATGGTCTCCGGACGGAAACTCTCTTGTTTTTTGCGGAGAGCGAAATGGTGAATATGACGTTTATAAGGTTCCTGCAAGCGGAGGTCCGGAACAAAGACTTACAGAAACCAAGGGGCTGGATGACGGACCGGAATATACACCAGACGGAAAGTATATTTATTTTAACTCCGTCCGGTCCGGGACCATGCAGATCTGGCGCATGAAACCGGACGGGAAAGAGCCTGAACAAATAACCAACGACGAATTCAATAACTGGTTCGCTCATATCTCTCCTGACGGGAAGTGGATCGTATTTATTTCTTTTCTGAAAGAAGAAGTACAGCCCGGCATTCATCCTCCTTACAAAAATGTATATATCCGGCTGATGCCCTTTGCAGGCGGTAATCCCAAGGTAATCGCCTATGTATATGGAGGGCAGGGAACGATCAATACTCCTTCATGGTCTCCCGACAGCAAAAGGGTGGCATTTGTGAGCAATTCTGATTTGACCGGTCAGTAATAAAAATTTCACTTTTAAAAAGCAATATGAAATCAAGACGTTCATTTCTAAAAGAAACAGCTTTCGCGGGGGCCGGTGCCTTCATCGTGCCGGTTTTTATGAGTAGGACGGAAAGTGCCCCTAAACTGAAAAAAGTAGGTGTTCAACTTTATTCAGTCAGAAAAGAAATGATGACCGATGCCACAGGTACTTTGAAAAAACTGGGACAAATCGGTTATCAGGAAATCGAGTCTGCGCAAAGTGAAAAGGGAAACTATTATGGACTGGAGCCAAAAGAAATAAAAAAGATTTTGAAAGACCAGGGTATGACTCTTCGAAGCGGCCACACCCATATTGACAAGAACTGGCAGAAATCCATCGATGAAGCAGCGGAGGCAGGACAGGAATATATTATTTGTTCTGTTCTGCCTTCTCCGGGTCAGACTGTTGCCAACTATCAGAAAAGCGCTGACTTATTTAATCAGGCCGGAGAACAGTGCAAAAAAAGCGGTGTTATGTTTGGATATCATAATCATGAGTCAGAATATGATACGGTAGAAGATAAGGTGCTATACGACGTACTATTGGATAATACAAATCCGGCACTCGTTCATATGGAAATGGATCTGGGTTGGGTAATTGCTGCGGGAAAAGATCCATTGGCTTATTTTTCAAAATATCCCGGAAGATTTCCTTTGTGGCATTTGAAAGATATGAGCCTTACTGAAAAAAAGAGTGTGGAATTCGGGAAAGGTGGTGTGGATCTCATCGGTTTGATGAAACAGGCAAAACAGGCGGGTATGAAGTATTACTTTATAGAACAGGAAGAATATGCGGTAACAGCATTTGATAGCCTGGACTACGACTATAACTGGCTTGCTGAGCGATGGAAAGCCTGATTTAAGCAATTGTCAGTCAGCTTCTGTAAATAAAAGTCTGGAATCTTGAGATGGCCCCTTCACAAAGGGGCTATTTTATTTTGATCAGGAATTATTTAACGCTTTAAGCTTTCCGCTTTGACCCTTAAGCTTTCAGATGATGTATTAATGAAGTATCGTTTCAGGCAGATTATGAGGATTTTGAGAAATTGATGTGGTATTGATGTAGTGAAAAATATTGTTGGAGAATGATAGCAGAATAGATTTGGTGAAACGATACTGCGTATGAAATTGAAATTGATATTTTTTCTTTTAGGATTTTGTTACCTGTCAGGCTTTTCGCAAAACACCCCGGTTGGAATTTTTGATAATCAGCAGGATATTGGCTATGTGAAGCATGCGGGGTCCTCTACTTATGATGCTGCGACCCAGAGCTATACCATTACCGGTTCCGGAGCGAATATCTGGTTTAACGAAGACCAGTTTCATTATACTTATAAGAAAATCTCCGGGGATTTTATTCTAACGGCAGATTTTGATTTTTCGGGTGATACAGTTGGCGCCGTAGGTCATCGCAAAGTGGGTTGGATGGTGAGAGAATCAACAGCGGCGGACGCTGTCAGCATGAACGGATGTAAACATATAGATGGGCTGATAGCACTTCAGTGGAGAGCAATGAAGGGAGCATTTATGCAGGATCCGCAGGGTGAGATATTTTCAGCTAAAAAAGGCCTCCAAACCATGCAGCTGGAACGTAAGGGAAAAACCCTGATCATGCGAATGGCAAATCCCGGAGAACCTTTGCAACTGGTCGGTGAACATGATCTGATTGATTTACCCGATACCGTCTTAGCCGGGATCTATGTTTGTTCCCATGATTCTAATACACTGGCCTCCGGTCGTGTATGGAATGTTCGAATTGATCACCCTGTTTTAAATCCATATCAGCCCAATCCCCTGTTGGCAAAACCCGCACCCCAAACCATCATGGGATGTCGTCTCGAAATTGTAGACATGGCAACCGGAAACAGAAAGGTTATTTATGAATCAAAAGGACGGTTCGAAGCGCCAAACTGGATGCCGGATGGAAAAAAATTATTATTCAACGATCGCGGTTCCCTGTATACAATTCCTATTGAGGGTGGAACTCCGGAGAAATTAAATACGGGTTCAGCAGCGAGATTAAATAATGATCATGGAATATCATTCGATGGAAAAATGCTCGCTATCAGCAGTTCAAGAGAAGGAATGCCTGGTGGTGGTTCTTCAGTATATGTTCTTCCACTGACAGGCGGTGAACCAAAATTGCTGACAGAACAGACTCCTTCTTACTGGCATGGCTGGAATCCGAATAATAAAGAAGTATGTTTTGTGGCACAGCGCGGAAGTAAAATTTATAATCTGTACAAGCAGGATATAAATAGTGGAAAGGAAATTCAGCTTACGTTCAACACAAAAGGTCATGTAGACGGTCCCGAGTATTCTCCGGATGGCAAATGGATTTATTACAACGCAAATCCGACAGGAACCATGCAGATCTGGCGGATGAAACCGGACGGCTCCGGCAAAGAACAAATCACCTTCGATGAATATCACAGCTGGTTTCCGCATATTTCGCCGGATGGAAAATGGATTGTATTCATTTCGTTCCCGACGGATATTGATCCGAATTCCCATCCGTCTTATCAGAACGTCATGCTGAGACTGATGCCTGCTGCCGGCGGTGCGCCAAGGGTATTGGCCTATTTATTTGGCGGACAGGGTACGTTGAATGCGCCGTCGTGGTCGCCCGACAGTAAGCGGATTGCATTTGTGAGCAACTCTGATAAACCATGAAGTTTGGAAAATAAAAAATTTGTAAGAGATGAATATGGGATTTTTTTTATATCAGGTTTGTAATTCTTTTAGCAGTTAGTGGTTTACGGTTAAGCAATGAGAACAGGCCCTTCCTGTTCACCGGAAGGGCCTTCTTAATTTTTAATTGGAAAATCAGAAGCTGATATCGTACTCAGCGGACGGGCGGGTAAAATACAGAGCGTGGCATTCTTTAAAATGGATCGATATATACCAATTGACAATTGTTAAAGTAAAAAATCTTTTATAACAAAAACAATGATTGCTTATGCCAAAGAAAAAAACCGGGCTTGATAAAATGTGTTGCATGATGATGGGATTTCTCCTGCTTTCATGCGCCGCATTTGCCCAACGAACAGTTACTGGAAAAGTGATTAATAAAACAGACCAGCAGCCTGTCAGGAATGCGACTGTCCAGGTAAGAGGGACGGTGATCGCTTCACAGACTGATTCCTCCGGAAATTTCAGCATTGAGGTTCCAAAAAATGGTAACCAGCTTGAGATTACTTCTGTGGGATATGAGAACGCAGTGATTCCTATCGCAGGAAAAACCAATGTCGGTGATGTTCAACTCACCGTCACTGTCGGTAATCTGAATGAGGTTTTTGTAACAGGATATACTTCGCAGAAGAAAAAGGATATTACTGCAGCTGTATCCATTGTAAACGTGGCCGACCTGAAGGCTACGCCCTCCGGAAGTACGGAAGCCCTTTTACAGGGACAGGCCTCCGGTGTAACTGTAAATACATCCGGAGCGCCCGGAGCCGCTGCAGTCGTGAATATTCGTGGTATCACTTCATCCGGCAATTCAGCACCACTAGTATTGATTGATGGCGTGCCGGGAAGTATGCATGATATCAATCCGGATGATATTCAATCTCTTCAGGTACTGAAAGATGCAGGAGGTGCTGCGATTTATGGTGTGCGCGGATCCAATGGTATCATAGTGATTACGACCAAAAGAGGTTTAGGCCCTGTCAAAATCACTTATGACGGATTTATTGGAACGCAGAGACCATTAAGTAAAAGCTGGGATCTCGCCACCCCGACTCAAACCGGTGTAGCCAAATGGGCACAGGCGTTTAACGATGGGCTTACTCCGTCCGATCCACAATATGGTAATGGTCCCACACCAGTAGTTCCCTATTATATTACGCCAACAGGCGCACCACAGGGTGCACCGAACACCAGTCTGGCCGATTACAATCTATATAATAATCATATAACGCTAGCGGCTCAAAACGGTAATAACTGGTTTAACGACATATTTAAGCCGGCATTGATTCAGAATCATAACCTTTCCGTCAGCGGAGGAACCGGCAAGTCCTCCTATTTCATGTCGTTTAATTATCTGGATCAGCAGGGTACTTTGATCGAGACCAGTTTACAACGATATTCTGTAAGAGTCAATACAAATTTCAGTATGGCAGATGACCATATACATGTCGGTGAAAATGTTTTTGTACTATATAAAACCAATCCGGGTTATCTGAATGCACCGGGTGTAAACAGTACAAATTCTATTAATACAGCTTACCAGCTTCCCAATATTATTCCGGTATATGATATCGCCGGAAACTATGCGGGAGGTATTTCACAGGGTCTCGGCAATGCATCCAACGCCGTGGCCATTCAGGATCGTCAGGCAAACAATCAGAACAGGGATTACCAGGTAATAGGAAACGTATTCGCTGAAGTTGATTTCCTGAAACATTTCACAGTGCGAACCAGCGCGGGCGGCACCTTTGATAATTATTATTATAATGGTTTTGCCACGACGCCCTATGAAAACGCAGAAAATAACCATGCCGCCAACTTGTATACAGAAACATATGGCCAGAACTCCAGCCTG
The DNA here is from genome assembly GCA_035693345.1 of Puia sp. Taxonomy (GTDB): domain Bacteria; phylum Bacteroidota; class Bacteroidia; order Chitinophagales; family Chitinophagaceae; genus Puia. The sequence continues at coordinate 6,073 of DASSGT010000384.1, forward strand.
ATCTGGACCAATACTTTAAACTACAGCAACAAGATTGACAAACATAGTTTTAGTCTTCTCGGTGGTACGGAATACATTTACAATACCGGTCAGGGGTCTAATGCAACGAGGGGTAATTATTATATCACAGACTCGAGTAATCTGACCGTATCACCCAATCTCTGGACACTGAATTTTGGACAGGCATCCACACAGACCAATAATTCAAGAATCCTAGGAGACAATGGTATCTATACTCCCTATCAGACTGCCATATTCTCCGTTTTCGGAAGGATCGATTATAATTATGACCAGAAGTATTATATCAGTGCCACTCTTCGCAGTGACAACGCTTCAGTGTTTGTTCCCGCGCAGCGAAATGGTATTTTCCCCTCGGTATCTGCAGGCTGGGCAATTTCACAGGAATCTTTTTTGAGAGATGTTACCTGGTTAAGTGAATTTAAGATACGCGGCAGCTGGGGAAAACTGGGATCCATCAATAATATTAATCCCACCAATGCATATACTTTATATGGTCAGCAGGTTAACCAGTCTTACTATGATATCAATGCCACCAGCAATTCCCCGGTGGCAGGTATTTACACAAGTCAGTATGGAAACCCCAATACGACCTGGGAACAGGATATTATTACAGATGTCGGGTTCGATGCGAGTTTCTTAAATAATCATTTCGATTTAAGTTTTGACTGGTATAAAAAACTGGTCAGTGGATTATTATTTGTTCCGGCTGTTCCGGGTACCAATGGCGGAGCCCTGGATCCATTTACAAACTCAGGTAATATTCAAAATACGGGCATTGATTTAGCGCTCACGTATCATGGACGGGTCAATAAAGATTTAAGATTTGACATCACGGGTACTTTTACTTCTTATAATAATCAGGTTGTCAGCCTGCCTGCAGGAACCTTATACATCAATCAGCCGATTGGAGCTCAAACCATTACCTCCAGAGTACAACCAGGGCATCCCCTGGGTGCATTCTTTGGCTATCAGGTGGCCGGGTTGTTCCAGAGTTATGATGATGTGGCAAAATCTCCTACGCAGCAGGATGCTGCCCCCGGACGATTCAAATATGCCGATGTAAATCATGACGGGAAAATCGACGGAAATGACAGAACATTTTTTGGCAATCCGAATCCGTCATTTACAGCGGGCCTGAATATCACCGTGAATTACAAAAATTTTGATTTCTATACTTTCTTTTACGCTCAGGTCGGAAATGATATCATCAACAATGTAAAATCTTCAACGGACTTTCCACAATCATTCGGAAACCAAATCAGTACGAACGTAGCACTGAATTCAGCCAGGCTCATTGATGCAAATGGTCAGCCAACCAGTATCAAGGATCCCACCGCTCATGTAGCGAATCCCGGAACCAACGTACCCATGCTCGAGCAAAGTGCCAATTTCAGCAATTCGGGAGTATTTAATTCGTATTTAATGGAAAGTGGTTCCTTTCTCAGATGCCGTAATCTGACAATTGGATATACCATTACATCCAACACATTAAAACGAATGCACTTTGACAAGTTCAGGGTTTACATTCAGGCACTGAACCTGTTTACGGTTACTAATTATTCCGGATTGGATCCTGAACTAAATCCCGGTAGCAATACCGTGTTCGGTTATGATAACGGAGTATATCCGAATAATCAAAAAACATATAACGTAGGGGTAAATCTTACAATACATTAATTATTTCAAAATCAGATATATGAAAAAATTATTTAAATGGATATTGCCCGCAACTACGGTACTCGCTTCGATTATCATATACGCGTGCAACAAACAACTCAATCTGCAACCCCAGGGGTCATTACTTGCTTCGAATGTCACTAACAATTCGGGTGTTCAGGGATTACTGATCGGTGCTTATGTGCTTTTGTCAGGGGAAAATGTTCCGGG
>DASSGT010000385.1:0-13761 GCA_035693345.1 Puia sp.
TTCTGATCAGCGGATGATCGGCCGCTATGAGTTCTCTGTTCAGTGATAGAAAAATATCCATGTTTTCGCGGATGATGCGTTCTGATTCACAATGGGTAGCGATCAGCACTTCACTTCCGGCAAATAATTTGTCGAGGGTCAGATAATTATCTACCAGCAGATTTCCGGTAGACGATCCCATGAATATTTTTATTCCACAGACATTATTTTTTTTCTCATTTGTACGCAGCGCTTCTTCCGTATTGTCGTTGGAAGTACCCATATAAAATGAATAATTCGCCAGGGAGGTTTTATGGGCGATCGAGTATTTCTCTTCCAGTAAATCCTGTGTAAATGCGGGTGGCAGGGTATTGGGCATTTCCATGAAAGAAGTGATACCGCCAGCGATCGCTGCCCTGGATTCCGTATAGATATTTGCCTTATGCGTTAAACCCGGTTCCCTGAAATGAACCTGGTCATCAATACAACCCGGCAATAAATGTAATTTTTCTCCGTTGATTTCCACGACGGGGAACGTCGCGGAAATATTATTGGCAATTTTATCAATACGGCCGTTTTTTATGAGCAGATCACTATTGAATTGGCGTCCTTCATTAACAATCGAAATATTCTTTATCAGGTAATTTTGCATATCTTGAATCGGAATCGGAACCAATTAATGATGCAATTTATTAAAACGGTTGCAAGGCATATTATAATTCTAATCCTGCCCTGCTTCGGCTACTCACAGTCCACCTATCTTCCACAGGGATCCCAATATGAACATTTTCTGGAACGGATCGGCATTAAGATGCAGACGAATCCAGACCTGAATGTTTTCACGGTGAAACCCCTCAGTCGCAAACTTTCTGTCCAGGTTACACAGATCGCGGATTCCATCAGCAAGGCTTATCCGGATGGCGACAAGTTGCACCTGGGAAAAACAGACCAGGACAATGCCCAGAGTCTCCTGATGAATAACAGCGAATGGGTAACAGGTAGCCAGGAATCTTTTCTGAGTAAACATCCGGTATGGAATACCTTTTATAAAACAAAGGCGAATCTGGTTGAAGTGAACGAGAAAGATTTTTTTCTTGCCATCAACCCCGTGCTACAGTTTCAATTATCGAAACAAACAGGGAACAATAAACAGGTATACCTGAATTCAAAGGGCCTCACTTTTCGTGGAAAAATTGCCGATCATGTGGGCTTTTCGAGCTATATAACGGACAACCAGGAACGCGGGCCTGATTATTTTACACAACGCGTATATGGAACGTCCGGTTATCCCGCTGTTCCGGGTGTGGGTTATTTCAAGGATTTCAAAGGAGATACCACGGCCTTTGATTACTGGGACGCACGCGGTTCGATCGATTTTGATTTCTGGAAATATTTTACACTCCAGTTTGGTTATGACAAGAATTTTATCGGTGACGGATACCGCACACTATTTTTAAGCGACTATGCTTCTCCTTATTTATTTCTAAAGCTTGATCTGAGGATCTGGAAACTGAACTATACGAATATCCTGATGGAGCTGATCAGCCAGCATCATCCGGGTGATTATTATTATCCAAAGAAATACGCCGTGGTTCATCATCTGAGCGTGAATGCAACCAAATGGCTCAATCTGGGTTTATATTCAAATATCGCATTCGGTGGGGTTAACCACTTTGAATTTTCCTATCTGAATCCGATCATCTTTCTGCCGGCAGCGCAGCAGGAAAATGGCAGCCCGGATAAGACAACTGTCGGATTCGATTTCAAAGCCAATGTTGCGCACAGTGTTCAGCTATATGGACAACTCCTGTTCAACGAATTTGTTTGGAGCCAGATTAAAAATTATTCTGCGGGATGGTGGGGAAACAAACAGGGATTGCAGTTGGGTGCGAAATATATTGATATGTTCGGTGTGAAGAATCTCGACATACAGGCAGAGATGAACGTGATGCGACCCTATACCTATTCGCATAATGATACCGTGGCGAACTGGTCGCATTATAACCAGCCGTTGGCACATCCTTTTGGCGCAAACTTCCTGGAGCTGATCGGTATCATCCGTTACCAGCCCGCCTATCGCTGGAATATCGAGCTGAAATGTATTTATAATAAACAGGGACTGGATTCCGCCGGTGAGAATTTTGGAAGCAATGTGCTGCTTGACTATACTACCCGCCCTCGTGATTATAGTTTTTATATCTATTCCGGCGTGCCGGCCACGGTGGTGAATGCCTCAGCCTATCTTTCCTACCAGGTATTGGAAAATTTATTTCTTGAGGGAACCATCCAGCATCGCACATATACTGTGTTTGATCCGGTTGCGGGAACAACAAAAACCAGCTCAACGATGTACACATTCGGGTTAAGGCTGAATATGTTTCGCAGACAATATGACTACTAACAAGTCTGGAAGACTGGAAGACTGGAAGACTGAAAGTATCTGATCACAAAACTTAATCACTAAGAGTTTCAGGCATTAGCCTTCAGCCTTAGCCTTCAGCCTTAGCCTTCCGCCTTAGCCTTAGAACTTAATCCTGCGGGAACAAACTCTTATCAATCTGCGGAAACATGCGGAGTCCGTTTTTGTAATAAATCTTTTTAAGCACGTCATCCGGTAAGCCCAGTCCGTACATATTCCAGAATGCGTGATACTTTCTCAACGGAGGAAAATATTCATCGTCTGTTTCGAGCATCCTGAAATAAAATCCATATTCAGGCACCGACCATGTGTCTTTTCCAAACAGGATGCGGTCCTGATATTTGATAAAAAATTTCCGGGCATTTTTTGGTTGCCTTCCGATATCTTCCAAAATAGCGGCAAATTCTATCTGGACATTCGGCAATGTGTCAAGCATCGCGCCGAGAGCCTGGAGATTTCCTGCCAGCCATCCAAAATGAGCTGCGATGAATGTCGTGTTCCTGTGTTTTGAGAAAATATGATGCTGCTCCGCCATTACGGTCTTCCAGCTGGGATAGCTGGATGATGGTCTCGCGCGGTCGGGATGTAATTTTAATTCCAGCCATCGTTCATTCGTATTATCCATCTTGTCAAAAAACGGACTGGGCTCTCCCGTATGGATCAGTACCGGTATTTTCAGTTCACCACATTTTTCCCAGATCGGATCCAAACGGGGATCATCCACTGTAATTCTTTTTCCGTTTTTGTCTTTTACTTCAAGCCCCAGATCCTTATACACTTTGAGCCCGGCAGCGCCGGCTTTCACATCTTTTTCCAATTGCTCCACCGCGGATTTCGTCCACGCCGGATTATCAATTCCGCTGAAATCAATGTTTGTAAAGATCAGGATCCGACCGTTCGCATTATTTTTTACATTTTCTAAAGAGCGGTTCAGTTTTTCAATGCCCGCATTTTGCATTTCATTGCCACCGTAATTATCATGAAAAATGTCGAAACTTCTTCCGCTCAGATTTACCATCACGACCATATTCAGTGAACTCATATCGGAGAGCAGGGCTTTCAGGTTTTGATTTGGCATGTCCCACTGATGATTGTGTACATCTATAAATGGGTATTTTGCTTTTTTGATCAGATGTTCCGGAACCACCAGCGTGGATTTTGGATTATAGGATTCCATATCCATATTCTGACCGCAGGAACTCAAACTGAAAGAGAAGAGGAAAATGAGGGTGTAGAATATTTTCATTCTACAATTTAAGGCGGAATTAATTGACGACCGCACCGTTTGTATAGTTGGCAGTTTGCAGTTGACAGTTGGCAGTTAGTCTCAATCTTCATGCTTCACGCATCCTTCCTCCTTCCTCCTGCCTCCTGCTTCACACCTCTTTAATCCGCCGGTAAAAAAATATCAAACCTTGCGCCCATACCGGCGATGCCTTCTGCTGAAATTTTCCCGCCATGATTTTCAATCACTTTTTTACAGATAGCAAGGCCCAGGCCGGTTCCGGAGTACTTCGACTGGTCGTGCAGTCTCTGAAAAAGGCCAAAGATTTTTTCCGTGTGATCCGGTTCGAAGCCAATACCGTTATCGGCAAATGAAATCTTATGATAGAGATGCGGGATATTCGATCCATTGAGCATGGATGCCATTTGATAGGAGATGTTCAGCTTCAGGACTGTATTTTCTTTTTTATATTTAACGGCGTTGGATATTAAATTGTAGATGACCTGTCTGAATTGGATCGGATTCATGTTTACGGTGGGCAACTTCATTTTGGTAATTTCTATTTCCTTTTGATCGATCAGATCACTAAAGTCGGTGATCACATCATTGAGCAGTACATCAAGATTGATATTTTCTGTGATACTGGTTAAATCTGCCTGGCAATACAACAACAGGCCTTCAATCAGGTCCTGCATCCGGACACTGGATGTTTCTATTTTTGACAGGGTTTCGCGGACCCTTGGCCTTAAATCCGATTCATCCTTCAGCCGGCTGATGAATAATCGTATTTTCCGGAGGGGTTCCTTCAAATCATGACTGGCGATATAGTTGAAGGATTCCAGTTGCTTATTTTTTTCTTCCAGTTCGGCGTTGGACTGTACTATTTTCTCAGTGTAACTCTTCAGATTGTCGTTGGCGATTTTCATTTGGGTCAGGTCTCTCGTCACTTTGGAATATCCCACGACCCTGCCGGCAGCATCATGAAGAGCAGTGATCAGGATACTTCCCCAGAACTTCGTTTTGTCTTTACGTACTCTCCATCCCTCGTGTGACGCTTTCCCCTCTTCGGAAGCTCTTTGTATTAATGTTTCCGGGAGATGTGACTGCTGATCTTCAGGAGAATAAAAAATACGGAAATGTTTACCAATAATTTCGCCGGCAGAATAACCCTTTATTTTTTCGGCTCCCGCATTCCAATTCTCAATAATGCCTTCCGGGCTAAGCCGGAGGATTGCATAATCCTCTACTTCATTAATCATGCGGAAATAGAGTTCCTCCTGTGCGCGGAGTTCCAGATCCCGCTCCTTTAGCTGTGCATCGGAATGCAGCTGATCCGTTACGTCGATTGAAACATTGATTACTTTTTCTACCCTGCCGGATCTGTCCCTTTCAAACACGGTTCCGTATGTATTAAACCATCGATAGGCTCCATTTGCATGTCGCATACGATAACTAAATTCAACAATCTGTTCATTATTCAGGGCGTCTTCCCGGTTTGCATTTTCCACTGCGCGACCGCTTTCTTTCTGTATACGTACCAGATCGTCGGGGTGAACAATACCGAGAAAAAATTTCATGCCTCCATCTAAAGCATTCTCTTTTTTGTATCCGAGTAAAGCCTCAATAGCACGGTTCATATAAAGGTATTCTCCCGTCTGGATATTGTATACTGAAATCATGGATGGAGTCAGATCCGTAATTTTTTGGATAAAGAACTGGTTATTTTCCAGCTCCTTCTGAATAAGCTTCTGACTGGTAAAATCCTGCAGCGTTCCGAACATCATTTCAGCATTGCCCTCTGCGTCCGTCATAACTTCTCCCATGGCGTGCAGCGTTTTTTCCCTGCCATCCGGAAGAATAATCCGGTAGAAAAAATTATGTGATGTCTTATTTTTCTTCGAGACCTCCATCTCGTTTTTTATGAGGTGGTCATCATCCGGATGGTTATAAGATGCCAGGTCAATCTGATTGATATCGGCATTTTCTATTTCATAGATATGATATAGTTCCTGTGACCAGGTAAATATATTTTTTTTGAGGTCCCATACCCAGTTCCCGATTTTAGCGAGTTTTTGATTTTGTTCATACAGGTCCTGCTGGAGTTTTAATAATAATTTTAAAGAAATGGTTTCTGATGTCGTTGTGAAATCATCTATTTCATTCAGAACCTGGAGAGCTGTCTGGAAGTCGGTTGTATATTCGGAGATAAATTTTCTGAATATCTGCCTCCTGATCAGGCTGATCGTGGTAATGTCCTCGGCTTCAATCTGGTTCCTGGATATTTGTGGTAATTGATTATTCAGCCAGTCCCTGAGAGAATTTTCAATATGTTCCACTGCCTTTTGATTGGTTAATGCGGAAAGCATTTTGCGCATTCCATCCATACCCATAGAAACCAGTTCTTCATCAGATTTTTTTTCGAAATACCTGAAGAGGGGTGGTTTAAATTCCCTGAATAATTTTATTTGCAGAACAGCCAGTTCATTCAGTTTATGTTCCAAAAGAAAACGGGCATATCCGGGTAAAAATGTAAACTCCAGCCTTTTCCGGGTTGGGGAATCAAGTTTTAACTCGCTCAGATTTTCTTTCGCAAAACGCTGCGTATCTATCATATGGGAATGGTCTGGGGATAATAATAGCCGGTTAGGCTAATCATTAACGTGGGTTCTTTTCTTTATTGTTTGGTTATCAATGAAATATACAGGTGGAACCGAAAGAAGTTCAAAGCAGGCTCCGATATCCGGCTCCGGAACCGTAAATACCATCAAAAACTGGTCCTGCCTTTACGCAGCACGGTCATTCAGGAAAATAAACGGTTTTGAATTGGTCCTTTTTGCGTCACGGTCATTCATGAAATTAATCGAATTGGATTGGTCGTTCTGCAGCACAGTCATTCGGGAAAGTTAACCGGTTTGGACCGTCTTCGATAAAGGGTATCAAAAAAAAATATCCCGGTGCGGGATATTCGTTTTAATAATATGCTCCAAAACTTTTTAATCCTGAAACGTTTGGGCGGAGAAAACCAGAACAGTTATGCCGGCAGAAAACCTGCCGGTTCGTTGTCATTCCGAATGCAGGCTCTTTGCCGGATTTGCAATGGCCGCCTTGATCGCCTGAAAGCTGACCGTAGCCAGGGCAATCAGCAGGGCAAGCACTCCTGCACTGCCGACGATCCACCATTCCAGAGGAATGCGGTATGTGAAATCGTTTAACCATCGGTTCATGATCCAAACCGAGAGGGGAGCGGCGATGACAAATGCGATGGCAACGAGTTTTAAGAAATCCTTTGAAAGCAGTCGCACGATACCCTGTACACTGGCGCCGAGCACTTTCCGGATACCTATTTCCTTGGTGCGCTGTTCGGCAATGAATGTTGCCAGACCAAAAAGCCCCAGGCAGGCGATCAGGATCGCAAGCGTCGAAAAGATGATGGCAATTTTTCCTACTCTTTGTTCTGACTGATACATTTCATTAAAAGATTCATCGAGGAAAGTATAGTTGAAAGGCATGCCCGGGCTCATCTGTTTCCAGAGCGTTTCAATTTTATTTACGAGACCGGTGATATTTGCCGTATTTACTTTAAAAGATGCCATGCCCCCATTTTTCTGCAGGAAAAAACAGAGAGGTCCTATTCCCTGTTTCAGGGATTCGAAGTTGAAATTCTTCACGACCCCGACAATCGTTAAGGCAATGACTTTACCCGGATCATTGCTGGTATATATTTTTTTCCCAATGGGATCGGGATATCCTAAAAATTGTGCCGTTGTCTCATTGATGAGAATAGACAATGAATCGCCTCCGTAATCAGTTGAGAATGGGCGACCTTTTATCACCTGTATACCGAGGGTTTTGAAATAATCGTAATCAACGCGCCATGCCTGCATGTCCAGGCTGCCATTGATATCCATCGAAGCTTCTTTAAAATATGTATTGTCGTTTCGGGATGAATTGGATACCGGTAAAAAACTACTCAGGGTTCCCGACTGGACACCCGTCATCTGCAATACGCTGTTTTTAAAAGCCATTGCCTGATCGCCCATCGTATAGGTATTCCGGATAGTCAACACCTGATCTTTATTATAACCCAGGTCCTTTGTCTGGATATAATGCAATTGCTTATAAATAACGAAAGTACCAACGATCAATACGATGGATGTGACAAACTGAAAAACGACCAATACGCTTCTGAGACCGCCGCTGTTGGATCCCAGTCTTAATTTTCCTTTCAGCACTTCAATCGGCCGGAACCCTGATAAGAAAAATGCCGGGTAACTTCCGGCCATTAAACCAACCACAAACGGCAAAGCGACCAGCAGGGGAAGAATATATGGTGAGAACAGACTGCGGAGCGCCATGGATTTGCTGGCAACATCATTGAATACAGGAAGTACGAGATAAGCTATAACGATCGCGAGTATCAAAGAAAAAATGACCATCAGTGTAGACTCGGTGAGAAACTGAAAGATGAGGAACCTTCGTTCGGTGCCAAGCACTTTGCGAATGCCTACTTCCTTGGCACGGCTTGCGGAACGGGCCGTGGTGAGATTCATAAAATTGATACAGGCGATCAGCAGTATAAACAAGGCGACCGCTCCAAATATATATACGTATTGAATATTGCCGCTGGGGCTAAGTTCAAAAGACCGGTCGGAGTGTAAATGGATTTTTGTCAGGGGAATCAGTGAGTAATCCAGCCGGTTGCCGGCCTTCCGGAATTCATCCATACTGCTGATCTTTATAAATTGCCTTACGGACGGCAGTACATATTTATCTATATACTGAATAAAATTCTTCTCCAGTTGTTTATAATCTGCGCCTTTTTTCAACAAAAGATAAGTATGAAAATTATGGCTGGTCAGCTGTCCCCATTCATAACCGGCATTTTTCATGGAGAACATGAAATCAAAATTAAAATGCGAATTGGTTGGGATATCTTTTATCACCGCGGTGATTTTATATACAGGATCCTTCTCATCATTGGTTTCGATTCTCTTACCGATCACGTCGGTGCTCCCGAAATATTTTTTGGCTGTGGACTCGGTGATCACCACCGTATTGGGTTCGTTTAAAGCTGTGTGTGTGTTGCCGGCAACAGAAGGCAGGGTGAAAACATCGAAGAAAGTGGAATCGACATGTGCCACACGATTTTCAATGATAAAGACCTTATCTTTTTTGATCATCTTACTTCCGTGCGAATTATAAATCCGGGTATACTGTTCTATAGACGGATTATCTTTTATGAGGAGCTGACCCATCATGTCTGACGTGACCGGCATATGAAGCTCACCGCCACCCAGTTTGATATCGGAATTGATACGATAGATCCTGTCTGCATTCACATTGTAGCGGTCATAGCTTAGTTCGTCCATTATGTACAGAGCGATCAGGAGAAAACTCGCCAGTCCAACAGCGAGTCCGGTAATATTCAGGAAGGAATAAATCTTATTCTTTAAAAGATTTCTCCAGGCGACCATCAGGTAATTTTTGATCATAATCATTGTTTTGTTAGCGTAAGGCGTAAAGCATAATGCGTAAAGCGCAAAGCCGGGTTCGTTATTTAGTTTTAGTTATTTAATTTTAATTATTTAGTTGAACGATAAAATACTTTAATACTCAAATACTTCTCTTCCAAACTTCCAGTCTTCCAGTCTTCCACACTTGTGTTTTATTCTGTTTTCAAACTCTTCACCGGATTCGCCATTGCGGCTTTGATCGCCTGGTAGCTCACTGTAAAGAGGGTGATCAGTAATGCCCCTGCGCAGGCTGCACCAAATATCCACCAGGATAAGTCGGAATGATAAGAATATTTCCCCAGCCAGTTGCCCATGAAATAGAATGACAGGGGTACGGCGAGGACCAGTGATATGATGACCAGGCCAACGAAATCTTTCGATAGCAATCCCCATAAGTTCAGAACGGAAGCACCGAGTACCTTACGCACACCGATTTCTTTGATTCTTTGTTCAGCCATAAAGGATGCCATTCCAAATAAACCGAGACAACTGATAAAGATGGCCAGCGCTGCAAAGAACCCGGCCAGTTTGCCAATGCGTTCTTCGTCGCCGAATTTCTTTGCGTATTCTTCATCCACAAATTGAAAATTAAAGGGTTCAGCCGGACTATAAGATGCAAATGTTTTTTTGATTTTATCAAGGGACTCCCGGGCGCTTGCCCTGGGATTCATTTTGACAATTACATAGGATGAAGGGTTTGGATCAATATGAAATAACTGTGGTCTGATTTCCTGATAGGGATCTTCAATGATCATGTCTTTGATTACGCCAACCACTTTGAAAGGATGGTCATCCCAGGTAATGGTTTCACCTACGATATTTTTTAATCCGATATATTTTGCGGCGGTTTCATTCAGAATAAAAGCTGCGGTATCTGTTGAGTATGATTTGGAGAAATCACGCCCGTCTACAAACTTCCATCCCACCGTTTTACCATAACCATAGGTAACACCATTATTAGGAAAATCAACGCTCAAACTCGGATCTTTTCCCTTCCACATAAATCCTCCATTAGTTGACCAAACCGCCGTAGTGGGAGCGCCGGATTCCGTCATTTCGACAATGGCACCCGCGTTGATCAGGTCATTGCGTACTGCATCGAAATGATTGTGAATTTCGGGTGTCAGTAAAGGTGCCATGATGAGACCGTTCCTGTCGTATCCGATGGGTCTGTTTTTAGCGAACTGGACCTGCCGGAAAACTACGATGGTTCCAATGATCAGGATCACTGAGACCGTAAACTGCAAAACGACCAGCACTTTCCGGGGTATGGCTGCAAATCGCCCGGCCTGGAAAGTTCCTTTTAAAACTTTTACCGGTTGGAAGGAGGATAGATATAGCGCAGGATAACTACCGGCGATCAATCCTGTAATCGCGGTGAAAGCCAGACAAAAAATCCAGAACAATGGATTGGACCAGAGGATCCTCATTTCTTTGTCTGCAACACTATTAAATAATGGTAACATCAGTTGAACCAACAGCAGTGCAAGTATAAATGCAATAAACGCGACTAAGACGGATTCCATATAAAACTGGCCAATCAGTTGCTGGCGCAACGAGCCCACGGCTTTTCTGATTCCTACTTCACGAGCTCTCTTTTGAGATCGCGCCGTACTCAGATTCATAAAATTGATGCAGGCCAGAATAAGAACGAAACTACCGATGATTCCGAACAGCCAAACGTATTGAATTCCGCCCCCCACATTTTTGCCGTCCTTAAATTCTCCACGCAGATGCCAGTCCTTCATCGGCTGAAGAAATAACTGGGGGTTGCCCCGGCGCTCGTCAATTTTTACGTTACGAAGTTTTGCATCCTTTATTTTTTCTGAAACCAAAGCCATATCTGAATGATCAGCGAGCTGAACGAATATCTGAAAAGCGTTGCTGCCCCAGGGATTCCCCATTTTCGGAATCCAATCATCTTTATAAAGTTTTAAATTCCAGGGCACAATGAAAGACATATTGGAAAAACGGGAATTGCGGGGAATGTCTGCGTACACACCTGTCACTTTTGTATTCAACTTATCATCCATCCGGATGAGTTTGCCCATTGGATCCGCATTGCCGAAAAGTGCCTTTGCCATGGAGGCAGAGATCAGCATGTTAAAAGTTTCTCTCAGTCCGTCCCGGGTTCCTTTCAACATTTTCAGGTTCAGCATGTCGGGTCCCTGCGGTTCGAAAAAATTCCCGTCTTTGGTTATTTTTTTATCGCCGACAGAGAGGAAATGTGTTTCCGTCCAGGAAGACATGAGGACATATTTAAAATCACTGCCGTAGGTTTTTCTTAATTCAGCGCCCAGCGGAAAAGGCATAGACATCCAGGTTGCGATTTTGCCATTGATGGTATTATTTTGCATGACCTGGGCGATCTTCTCATAATTTGGATTGTCTTTGTCATACGACAATTCATCCCATATCCACAGACCGATGATCATTGCCACGGCCATGCCGACAGAAAGTCCCACGATGTTGATCGAAGAATGCGCCTTGTTTTTAATCAGGTTTCGCCAGGCGACTATCAGGTAATTTTTGATCATAATCATTGTTTTATCAGCGTAAAGCGTAAAGCGCAAAGCGTAAAGATTCTTTGCGCCACATTCTCAAACTGTCATTCCCAAACTCAACTTTTACATTACCACATTCTTTATGCCCTCACACTCACCACACTATGTCTGTTCATTCCGACCGCAGACTCTTCACCGGGTTCGCCGCAGCCGCTCTCATCGTTTGTACACTGACAGTTCCCAGCGCGATGAGAAATGCGAGCATACCGGCACCCGGGAAAATCCACCAGCTGATCGGTATCCGGTATGCGAATCCCTGCAGCCAATTATGCATGACGTACCAGGCCACTGGCGAGGCAATCAAAAATGAAATGATGATTAGCAGTACAAAATCTTTCGACAGTAAAAAAACAATATTCGCGACAGACGCGCCCAATACCTTACGCACACCGATTTCCTTGGTTCTTTGTGCTGTTGTAAATAATGCGAGACCCAGTAATCCCAGACAGGCGATGAATATCGCGAAGCCGGCAAAAAGTGCAAACACTTCTCCGAATAACTGATCGCTTTTATACAGTGTGTTAAATTGCTTGTCGATAAAAAAATAGTCAAACAGATTTCCCGGGAAGAAACTGTTGTATTTCGATTTGATGGCTCCAATGGTTGACGCCAAATCTCTTGTGCTTAGTTTAACCGAAATCGGATGATTGGATCCATAGAATGGCATAAGTATCACCGGCTCCATTGCATAATGAAGTGATTTCTGATGAAAATCCTTTATTACCCCGATGACATTCCATTTTTTATTGAATACCATAATATCTTTCCCGATCGCTTCATCATTTGAGGTAAATCCGAGAGATTTAGCAGCTCCTTCACTGATCAGGATATTGTGCAGGTTATTAAAGCTGACATTATAATCCAGCGGCGAAAAATTTCTTCCAGCCAATAAAGGAATTCCGTAGAGGTTTAAGAAATTATAATCAACGCCCATATTCCGCATCGTGATTTTTGAATCATTATTCTTGTCCGTCCGATGCACATTAAAAGCCCTTCCCAATTCATCGCCGGCCACGCGGTTGGAAGAACAGACACCTGTGATGCCCGGTATCCCGGTCAGCTCGGCTTTGAAACTATTTTCATGACTGATAAAACTGGAATCAAAGTCGGTTAGTATCGGTGGCTTGATAATCAACACCTGTGATAAATTCAAACCCAGATCCTGGTTACTTACAAACCGGATCTGCCGGTACACTACAAAGGACCCGATGATCAATGCTACCGTTGCCGCCAGTTGGGCAGTCACCAGTAATTTTCTAAGAAAAACACCCTTGCCCGACTGGCTGTATTTCCCTTTCAAAACCAGGATGGGTTTAAAAGAAGAGAGAACAAAAGCAGGGTAAAATCCTGAAATAATAATACCTGTCAGCAAACCGGTGATTACGATCAGCTTGATGTCGAAGCCCGTAATGGATTGTGAAAGTAAATAGGATAGACTGAGGTCTCTTTCTACCAGTTGGTTGAAAGGATCTTGTACAAGAAATATGATCAGGATCGCGATACACAATGCGATCATATTTATCAACAGGGATTCCGACAGAAATTGTCTGATCAGCTGGGAGCGTGTGGCCCCGGAAACTTTTCTGATACCTACTTCCTTAGCGCGGTTCATGGAGCGTGCTGTAGTCAGGTTAATATAGTTTACCCATGCGATGATAATAATGAGTGTTGCAATGATGAGCATTCCCCATACGGCCGTGGAACTGCCCGTCTTGCCGATTTCATATTCATAATCTGAATATAAATGGGTTTTTAAAAGTGGCTGAAGAAAAAACTTTTCATCACTGCCGGAAATTTTATCACCCTGGAAATACCGCTTGCTAAAGGCATCAAATTTTGCCTGCAGCGCCTTATAATCCGTGCCCGGTTTCAAAAGCAAATAATGCCAGAAGTCGGAATCTGTAAAATCGTATTCTGCCTCTTTCCAGGGATTTTTTTGTTTGTACAATGTAATATAGGAAGCCAGCAAATCGAATTGTAAATGGGAATTTTCTGAAACGTCTTTACAAACAGCTGTGATTTTATACGGAAGCGAATCACGGGATATCTGGAGGGTTTTTC
>DASSGT010000386.1:0-6629 GCA_035693345.1 Puia sp.
AGTAAAATAAGTCTTTCATAAGCCTGCAGCTTCAACGGAGTAGTTGCCACTGCACCCTCAGACTTTACATTCAGCATCCCCTGTTTGGCCTGTTTCCTTTGAATCCAGAAAATATAAGCCAGGGCACCTGCCAGGATTACTGCAATGGCAATCGATATATACATTTCGTTATCAGTCATCAGGTCAAATTTATTTGTAAACGAAAATACGTAAAGCAATATATCCATATCCTTAAATAATTGTATTTCACAGAATCAAAAATTCGGGTACTTTGCTGAAGCTTGAAAAAGATCCATGGAGAAGAAAATATTTAATGATTCGGGAATTGAAATAGAACAGCTTTACAAACCGGGGAATTCGGATCCGCTCGGAGAAAATCCGGGAGAATTTCCATTTACCAGAGGCATCCGCTCCGATATGTACCGGTCAAAGCTTTGGACTATGCGGCAATATGCGGGCTTCAGCACTGCATCGGAAAGCAATAAAAGGTATCATTACCTGATCGGACAGGGTGTTTCAGGCCTGAGCGTGGCTTTTGACCTTCCTACCCAAATAGGATATGACAGTGATCATCCGCTCGCAGAGGGTGAAGTCGGTAAAGTAGGTGTCGCGATAGACTCCATCCGGGATATGGAAGAACTGTTTGCCGGCATTTCGCTGGAAAAAATTACTACTTCAATGACGATCAATGCCACCGGTTTTATACTGCTGGCATTTTATGTGGCACTGGCAAAACAACAGGGTGCGGATCTGAAAAAAATTTCCGGAACAGTTCAGAATGATATTCTGAAAGAATATGCCGCAAGGGGCACATATATTTATCCGCCCAAACCATCCATGCGCATTATTACGGACATTTTTGAGTGGTGTGGCAGGGAAATGCCGAAATGGAACACCATTTCAATTTCAGGATATCATATCCGGGAAGCCGGCAGCACGGCAGTTCAGGAATTAGCCTTTACATTGGCTAACGGGAAAGCCTATGTGAAATCAGCTTTAAATAAGGGACTTGATATTAATGTGTTTGGGAAAAGACTTTCTTTTTTCTTCAATGCTCACAATGATCTGTTTGAAGAAATTGCCAAATTCCGGGCCGCCCGCCGCATGTGGGCGCACATTATGAAAGAATTGGGAGCCACTGATCCACAAGCTATGATGCTCCGGTTTCATGCACAGACCGGTGGAAGCACTTTAACTGCCCAGCAGCCGGTTAACAATATTGCCCGGGTTACCATTCAGGCATTGTCCGCTGTGCTCGGCGGAACACAATCATTACATACGAATGGTTATGATGAAGCGCTCGGACTGCCTACAGAGGCAGCGGCGGCTATCGCGCTTCGCACACAACAGATCATCGGATTTGAAAGCGGCGTGACGCAGACCGTCGATCCTTTGGGCGGAAGTTATTATATAGAATCGCTGACAAACGCTGTAGAGACAGCTGCCTGGGAACTGATAAAAAGGATTGACAAAATGGGCGGAAGTGTCGATGCAATCGAACAGGGATTTATTCAGAATGAAATTGCCAAAAGTGCGTACGACCATCAACGTAAAGTAGAAACGGGAGAAAAAATCATTGTGAGTGTAAATGCATTTGAGTCTGATGAAAAAGATCATACAAAAATTTTTCGCATTGATGATTCCATCCGTAAAATTCAAACAGATAAACTGGCAGCACTCAGAAGAGAAAGAGATCCGGCGCGATGCGACCATATTCTTCAGCTTTTGAATGATCAGGCTGCTTCAGGAGAAAATCTGATGCCTGCTGTTATTGAAGCTGTCGAGGCAAAATGCACCCTGGGTGAAATAGCCGATACACTCAGAGAAGTGTTCGGGGAATACAAAGGATAGTTGTTAGTTATTAATTGTTAGTTGTTAATTATAATGAATCAGCTAACAACTAACAATTAACAACTAACAACTAATAATTATTTAGTTTCCGAGTGGTGATGCATCCATCAACACCACCTTGATCAGTGTCGGTGCTGAAATGGCGCTGGTAAGACTGGATCCGTCAGCGCCTCTTAAATCGATTGTTACAGAACCGGTGGTATGTATCGATCCGTAAGCAACACCGTTAAATACTTCGGGCATGGCTTCATACGTAGGATCTGTAGCGGTCGGGGCATCAAATGATAGATAGGTAACTACGCCTCCATTAAGATCTATTTGCTGTGTTAATTCCGGAACAGAAAGCGAGGTAGAGTAAAAAACAGTGCCATCGGGATCTTGTCCCCTCGCCCACTGGTTGGCCTGTACGGTATAAACCGCAGAAAAAACCTGGTTGACGGTGGGGTAATTGTACGTTTTGGTGCATCCCGATAATATCAGAATGGAAAATGCGGATAGTAATGCGATTTTCATATTGTTGGTTTTTGAACGATTCAGATGATAGACTTTGACGGGTAAAAATAGTTTAATCAGAAAAAAGAAATACAACCTATTTTCATATAATCATTTCTTTAACATATGCAGTCTTTTCTAAAAGATCTCTTTACCGGTCAGCATTATAACGAAAAAAATTTCTTTCTTATTGCGGGTCCGTGTGTCGTGGAATCCGAAGAACTATTAAACACGGTTGCTTCGAAAGTTTCTTCACTGTGTTCAAAAATGGGCATTCCTTATATTTTCAAAGCATCTTATCGAAAAGCCAATCGCACCAGCGGTGGTTCTTTTACCGGAATTGGCGACGAACACGCACTGGCATTGGTTCAAAAAACCGGCCAGAAATTCAAACTGCCCACCACATCGGATATACATGCACACGACGAAGCCACTACCGCAGCGGCTTTTGTAGACGTATTGCAGATTCCGGCTTTTTTGTGCAGGCAGACGGATCTGCTGATAGCGGCGGCTGAAACAGGGAAAATAATCAACGTTAAGAAAGGCCAGTTTCTCAGTGGGCCGGCCATGAAATTTACAGCGGAAAAGATCAGGCATGCCGGAAACGATAAGATCATTTTTACCGAAAGGGGAACCACTTTTGGATACCAGGATCTGGTAGTGGATTACCGGAATATACCCTGGATGCAGGAGCAGGGCGTCCCCGTTGTCATGGATTGCACCCACTCACTCCAGCAACCCAATCAGACAACCGGAATTACGGGAGGTAACCCCAAATTAATCAGCACTGTTGCGATGGCAGCCATTGCTGCCGGCGCTGATGGATTATTTATTGAGACGCATCCGGATCCGGCTCACGCGTTGAGTGACGGAGCCACTATGCTGCGACTGGATCTATTGGAAGAACTGTTGGTGAAGCTGGTAAAATTGAGGGCTGCGGTTGTTTAACTCGCAGTTGACGGTTAACATTTGACGGTTGACATTTGACAGTTGACATTTGACAGTTGTCAGTTGGCAGTTATGATTAGTGCACAAATTAAAAATTGCCTTGCGCTTTACGTATCACACTTTAAGCATTGAGCGGATTTCTCTTGGCGGCTGCGATATACCTTTTAATATTCATCCATAATGCCAAAACGAAATAAATGATCAGCGGAGATCCCATGGTGAGAAAAGAAATGTAGATAAACCAGGTGCGTATGCGGGAAGTGGCGATTCCTAAACGTTCTCCGATAGCAGTACAAACTCCGAAGACCTGCCATTCAATGAATTCCTTCATCCTGTTCATATGCAAATTTAAAAAAAATAGACTAAAACAGCAAGCATCACTGAGGGAATAACGCAATAATTTGATAAATTTGCATTCTGAAAATCTTCCGCTCTACTCCCAATAACTAAAATTCTCCGATCATGGTTTTCGACCTGGATTTAATCAAGAAAGTTTATCAGGAAATGCCTTCCAAAATTGCAGCTGCAAAAAAATTAACCGGAAAGGCCCTTACGCTCTCTGAAAAAATCCTTTACTCACATCTTTATTCAAAAACCATCAGGGATTATGCGCGCGGGAAAGATTATGTTGATTTTGCACCGGATCGCGTAGCTATGCAGGATGCAACAGCGCAAATGGCTCTTCTGCAGTTCAGCACTTGTGGCAGGGAACGGGTGGCAGTTCCCTCTACTGTTCATTGCGATCACCTGATACAGGCTAAAACAGGCGCTAAGACTGATCTGACCACCGCGTTGGATGTCAATAAAG
The DNA here is from genome assembly GCA_035693345.1 of Puia sp. Taxonomy (GTDB): domain Bacteria; phylum Bacteroidota; class Bacteroidia; order Chitinophagales; family Chitinophagaceae; genus Puia. The sequence goes on from DASSGT010000386.1 coordinate 4,100, forward strand.
AAGTATACGATTTTCTGTCTTCCATCTCAAATAAATATGGTATCGGATTCTGGAAACCGGGAGCCGGCATTATCCATCAGGTTGTGCTTGAAAATTATGCGTTCCCGGGCGGAATGATGATCGGAACAGATTCCCACACTCCCAATGCCGGCGGCCTCGGCATGATCGCCATTGGCGTGGGTGGTGCTGATGCTGTGGATGTTATGGCCGGCCTGGCATGGGAACTAAAAATGCCCAAACTAATCGGCATTAAACTTACTGGACACCTGAATGGATGGACATCTCCAAAAGATGTCATATTGAAGGTTGCTGGCATACTCACTGTAAAGGGCGGAACCGGAGCCATTGTTGAATATTTCGGCGACGGCGCTGACAGTCTGAGTGCAACGGGTAAGGCAACTATTTGTAATATGGGTGCTGAAATCGGCGCCACCTGTTCCCTTTTTACCTACGATGAGAAAATGTCGGCCTATTTAAAAGCAACAGAACGTGAGGAAGTGGCAAAACTGGCAGACAAAATCAAGGACTGCCTTCGTCCGGACCCTGAAGTGTACGCAGACCCGGCCAACTTTTATGACCAGCTTATTGAAATAAACCTGGATGAACTCGAACCGCATGTAAACGGACCATTCACTCCTGATCTTGCATGGCCCATCTCAAAATTTGCAGAAGCTGTCAGGAATAATAAATGGCCCGAAAAACTCGAAGTCGCATTGATCGGATCCTGTACAAACTCTTCGTATGAAGATATCAGCCGCTCAGCCTCGGTAGCCAAACAGGCTATAGAAAAAAATCTGGAAACCCTTGCAGAATTTACCATCACACCTGGTAGTGAACTTGTTCGTTTTACGATTGAGAAGGACGGCTTCCTGAATACGTTTGAAAAAATCGGCGGCGTGGTGCTGGCAAATGCCTGTGGCCCCTGCATCGGCCAGTGGGCTCGTCATATTGACGATCCAAACCGAAAAAATTCTATCATTACTTCATTCAACAGAAATTTTGCGCGGCGTAACGACGGACTTGCATCAACACATGCTTTCGTTGCTTCACCCGAAATCGTGACAGCATTCGCAATAGCCGGTGATCTTACTTTCAATCCGCTAAAAGATAAAATTAAAAATAGAAAAGGCGAGTATGTTAAGCTTGACGAACCTTCGGGGTTTGAATTGCCTCCTAAAGGATTTTCAGTTGACGATCCGGGTTATATGCCGCCGGCAGAGGATGGCAGTAAACTGAAAGTTATTGTAAAACCGGATTCCCAGCGGCTGCAACTCCTGGAGCCATTCAAACCATGGGAAGGAGTAGATCTGAAAGGATTACGACTCCTCATCAAGGCAAAAGGAAAATGCACTACCGACCACATCTCCATGGCGGGACCCTGGTTAAAATTTCGTGGACATCTCGATAATATTTCGAACAACATGCTGATTGGTGCGGTCAATTATTTCAATGAAAAAACGGATTCTGTTAAAAATCAATTAACGGGAGAATATGGACCTGTTCCTGCGACAGCGCGCAGTTACAAAGCGGCAGGAGTAGGCAGTATTGTGGTGGGCGACGAAAATTATGGCGAGGGGTCATCCCGTGAACACGCTGCAATGGAACCAAGGCATCTGGGTGTTCGTGCCATTCTGGTGCGCTCCTTTGCAAGAATTCATGAAACTAATTTGAAGAAGCAGGGAATGCTGGCCCTGACATTTGCCAACAAAGCGGATTACGATAAAATCCTGGAAGACGACACCATCGACATCGTAGGTCTGACACATTTTACACCCGGCCAGCCCCTGACCCTGGTGTTAAATCACCTGCAGGGCGAACCGGAAGAAATTCTGGCTAATCATACTTATAATGAATCACAGATTGAGTGGTTCAAGGCCGGCGGCGCCCTGAATGTTATCCGCGCAGAATTTGCACGATAAACATGGATAGCAACCATGTCCTGAACAGGAGATTCATTCCGGATGCCGGTTGGAAATCAATACTGATATTATGCTCGGTAATCATCGGCATACGCCTGATTTTTACGGGCATCATGGGCATCATGCCTCAGGATGCCTATTATTATTTTTATGCCCGTCATCTGGATCTTTCTTATTATGATCATCCTCCGATGATTGCATACCTGTTGCGATTTTTCACAGGCATCTTTGGAAAAAATGTTTGGGCGATCAAACTGGCTGACACTGTTATCACAGGTCTTTCGGTGTTCGCCTTTTACAGACTGGCAAAAAAAATTGTTAGTGAAAGGAAAGCGCTGACCGCTACTGCCCTGCTCCTGTCGACTCTCATGATTAGCATTCTTTCACTGGTATCTACGCCGGATGTTCCTTTGATTTTATGCTGGATACTCAGTTTGAATTTTCTTTATGAGGCCATCCGGAATAAAAAGAATATTTACTGGATCTGGGCTGGTATCATGACAGGTCTCTCTTTTGATTCGAAGTACACAGGCGTTTTTATTATCATCGGTTTAATTGGTTTTTTACTCATCGCCAAACCATACCGAAAACTCCTCCTGTCCATTTGGTTC
>DASSGT010000387.1:0-2249 GCA_035693345.1 Puia sp.
GAGCAGCTGATTATCAGGAATCATATGAACGGGATCAAACAGACTGAACTGAAACAGGTTGTTTCGATGCAGGAAGTTTTGGAGTCGCGCGATCTGACGCGTAAGATATATATGGATGAAAAACTCGAGAATTATATTCTCGACATCGTATTTGCCACACGCAATCCGGAAAATTATAAACTGGATAAACTGAAATCCATGATTTCCTATGGCGGTTCACCCCGCGCCAGTATCAATATGGCCCTGGCAGCCAAGGCAAACGCTTTCCTGAATAAAAGAGGTTATGTGATTCCTGAAGACGTCCGCTCCATTTCAAAGGATGTGTTGCGTCATCGCATCGGACTGACCTATGAAGCCGAAGCGGAAAATGTGAATGCGGATTATGTGATTGATGAGGTTTTGAGGGCGATACAGGTGCCGTAGATCGTTTATCGTGGATCGTAGATCGAATGAGGCGATGGTTGATGGGAGAACTAATTGGGTTAATGTTTAAGATTGTAGTATAATTTTTTTACTATGATCAGTTATAAGAAACTGGATGTGTGGAGGGTTTCGATGGAAACTGTAAAAGAAATTTATAAGTTAACGAAGTCCTATCCGATAGAAGAAAGATATGGATTGATTTCTCAGACCAATAGAGCAGCCGTTTCTATTCCAAGCAATATCGCAGAAGGTTTGGGAAGAAATTATAAAAAGGATTGTATACAATTTCTTTATGTTTCTAAAGGATCAGCCTATGAATTGGAAACTTTGTTAAGTGTAGCTTTAATGACAAACATCATAAGCAATCAAACTTATAATAAGTTAAGCGGAATTTTAGAACGCAATATTCAGTTAATAACAGGCTTTATTAATTTTCTGAAAGAAAAGAGCAATGATATCGATAAACGATAAACGATACACGATAAACGAAAAATGCTGACAGCGCAGGAAATATTAAAAAAAGTTCGCGAACTCGAGATAAAAAGTAAACGCCTTACGCGTCATCTTTTTACCGGCGAATACCATTCTGCATTCAAAGGCCGCGGTATGGCCTTCAGAGAGGTGCGGGAATACTATCCCGGCGATGACGTGCGGTTTATCGACTGGAATGTTTCGGCAAGGTTCAATCATCCCTTCAGCAAATTGTTTGAAGAAGAAAGGGAACTGACCGTCATGCTGATGGTAGATGTGAGCGGCAGCTCTTTGTTCGGGACCCAGAAGGGGAGAAAGAAAGATCTGATCACAGAGATTTGCGCGGTCCTGGCTTTTTCTGCAGTAAATAATAATGATAAAGTCGGACTGGTTTTCTTCAGCGACAAAATTGAAAAATATATTCCACCGAAAAAAAGCCGGGACCAGGTATTGCATATGGTGCGCGATCTGTTGATTACAGAACCGGCTCATCGAAAAACCAATATCTCACAGGCACTGAAATTTCTGAATAATACCCTTCGTCAGAAGACCATTACATTCTTACTCAGTGATTTTCTCGATGAGAATTATGAAGAGGCACTTCGTGTAGCGGGAAAAAAACACGACCTCATTGGTATAAAAGTGTATGACAAAATGGATATGGAACTGCCCGATGCCGGACTGATCGAAGTGGAAGACGCTGAATCCGGCGAAATGATATGGGTGGATACTTCAGATTATAATCAGCGGAATTTTTATCAGCAATCTTTTTTTAAAATGACGGAACTCAGTAAATCACTCTTTCTGAAAGCAGGTGCGGACCTGTTACACATGCGTACCGATGAGGACTATGTAAAAATTCTGCAGAAGTTTTTTGTGGGTAGAAACCGACCCGCTTAACGATGGCCAAATCCCTTACCTATATCGTTTTTTTGCTGATCCTCTGCATGGAAATCTGTCCGGCATGGGCGCAGGAAACCCCGTCGTTAAAGGCTTCCGTGGATAAAAATGAGATTCTCATTGGTCAGCCCATCCGGTTTACGATTGATGTGAAATCGCCCATGACATCAGGAAACCAACTTCCTCAGTTTGACAGCATACCACATTTTGAAATCATCGAAAAAGCCAGTCCCGATTCAACCATTTCAGCTGCAGGAGCCAGTTATCACCTGGAATGGAAGATTACCAGTTTCGATTCAGGCAAACATGTGATCCCGGCATTTGCTATTATCATCGGGAATCAGCTTCATAAAACAGATTCACTTCTCATCGATGTTTCTTATGGCAAGGTTGATACGGCACAGGATTATCATGATATAAAAGGAATTCGTGATCTGGAAAATCCTGATGTAAAA
>DASSGT010000388.1:0-3236 GCA_035693345.1 Puia sp.
CTGGATCCGCAGAGTCGGGTTATGAAGGTTCGTGTTAAAATTCAGAATAAGGACAACCTCTTAAAACCTGAAATGTTTGCCCAGATTATCATCCGTTACAACGATAACACAACCAGAATGCCTGCCATTCCATCAGAGGCCATCATCTTTGATAAGAACAAAAATTATGTAATGGTCTATAAGGACAGCTGCAATATTGAAACCCGCGAAATAGAAATTTATGAAGTAGCCGGTAAAATCACTTATATAAAAAGCGGATTGCAACTGGGTGAAAAAGTCATCTCTAAATATCAGCTCCTGGTATATGATGCTTTAAACGATTAATCCCTATGAACAAGTTTATTTCCGGCATTGTCACCTTTTCTCTCAAGAACCGGTTCTTTATATTTTTCATGACTGCGCTAGTCATCATCGCAGGAATCTGGAGTTACGTCAAAACCCCCCTCGAAGCTTTTCCCGATGTCACCAATACACAAATTATTATTGTTACCCAATGGAACGGACGAAGCGCCGAAGAAGTAGAAAGATTCGTGACCGTCCCTATTGAAGTTGCTATGAATTCGGTGCAAAAAAAATCCACTTTGCGCTCTATTTCCATGTTCGGCCTTTCGGTAACAAAAATCATCTTTGATGATGATGTCGAAGATTTCTATGCCAGACAACAGGTCAACAATTTATTGCGCAATGTGAAACTCCCGGAAGATGTAGAGCCGGACGTGCAACCGCCTTATGGTCCGACGGGCGAGATTTTCCGTTATACCGTTCAGGGTAAGAATAAAAGCTCCGTAGATCTGCTGACCGAGCAGACATGGGTTATTGACAGACAACTGCGCAGTATTCCAGGCGTGGCGGACCTGGTAGCATTCGGCGGTGCGGACCGGACTTATGAAATTACCGTCGACCCGGTAAAATTGGCGCAATACAATATCACTCCGCTGGAAGTGTATAGTGCAGTTTCAAAAAGCAATATCAATGTGGGCGGCGATGTAATTGAGAAAAACGCACAAGCCTATGTGGTCAGGGGGATAGGTCTGCTCGACAATATCAAGGACATCGAAAATATTATTGTTGATAATATCAACGGTACACCCATTCTGGTGAAGAACCTGGCTGTTGTTGCACCGAGTCATGTCAGTCGTGTCGGACAGGCCGGCCTCGATGACGATGATGACGTAGTAGAGGGAATCGTTGTTATGCGGAAGGGAGAAAATCCTCGCCAGGTGCTCAAACTGGTGAAAGAAAAAGTCAGGGAATTGAATGAAAAGATTCTGCCGCCGGATATTAAGATGGTCACTTTTTATGACCGTGATAATCTGATGGATTTTTGTACCGAGACCATTAGTCACAATTTAATCGAAGGGATTTTACTGGTTACACTGATCGTTTTTATTTTTATGTTTGACTGGCGGACAACCGTCATCGTTTCCATTATCATCCCCCTGTCCTTACTGTTTGCCTTCATTTGTCTGAAAATAAAAGGAATGACTGCCAACCTGCTTTCGATGGGCGCCATCGATTTCGGGATCATCATCGATGGTGCGGTCGTTATGGTCGAAGGGCTCTTTGTGGTGCTTGCACTCAAAGCCCATGATGTGGGTATGGAGAAATACAATAAAATGGCCAAGCTCAGTATCATTCGTAAAACAGGTTCCACGCTGGCCAAAGCGATTTTCTTTGCAAAGGTGATTATCATCACCTGCCTGATTCCCATATTTGCCTTTGAAAAAGTGGAGGGGAAAATGTTTTCCCCTCTTGCCTGGACTCTGAGCTTTGCGTTGCTGGGTGCTCTTCTGTTCACCCTGACGCTGGTGCCCGTGCTGACGAGCATCCTCTTAAAAAAAGATACCAGGGAAAGAAATAATCCCATTGTGAATTTCTTTAACAGGGTTGTGATGAGTGGGCTGAAATATACCATGGGTCATAAAAAAATCACACTGCTGGTTGCTTTCAGCATCATGGGACTGACACTGTTCTCATTTAAATTTTTAGGAAGTGAGTTCCTGCCGGAATTGAATGAAGGTGCCCTCTGGGTGGAAGCTAAACTTCCCATGAGTAGCTCGCTTACTGAAACTGTAAAATTTGTAACCCAGTTCCGTAAAATATTGAACAGTTTTGATGAAGTAGATGGCGTCTTGTCACAAACGGGCCGCAGCAATGATGGTACGGACCCATCCGGTTTTTATTATGTGCAATGCCAGGTGAACCTGAAACAGAAGAAAAACTGGAAGCGGAAAATTACCGTCGAACAACTGGTGGATGAGATGGATGTCAGGCTCCGTGAGTATCCGGGTGTGGTGTACAATTATTCACAACCCATCATTGATAACGTACATGAAGCGGTTGCAGGTATCAATGCCGATCTGGCCGTAAAGATTTTCGGTTCGGACCTCGCAAAACTCGACAGACTGGCCGACAGTACCTACAATATTTTGCAAACCGTACCCGGCATAAAGGATCTGGGTATCATGCGCAATCTGGGTCAGCCAGAACTGAGTATAGTACTGGATGAACAGAAGATGGGCATCTATGGTGTTACGACAGCTGATGCCAACTCGGTGATCGAAATGGCAATCGGCGGAAAATCAGCATCCACTTTTTACCAGCAGGAGAGAAAATTTGATATCAGGATCCGTTATCCTGAACAGTACAGAAATAATGAAGGAGCCATTGGTGATCTTCGTGTACCCACTATTCATGGTTCAAAAATTCCACTGAAGGAAATTGCTGAGATAAAAACAATAACCGGTCCGGCATTCGTTTATCGTGATCGAAATATGCGTTTCATTGCAATCAAATTTACCATCCGTGACCGGGATATGGGTAGTACGATTGCAGAAGCACAGGAAAAAGTGGACGATCAGATCACGCTGGGCAAGGGATTCAGTATGGAGTGGGCGGGTGAATTTGAGAACCAGGTAAGAGCGCAGGCCAGGTTATCGCAGGTTGTGCCTGTCGTGCTGGTCATGATTTTTATACTGCTGTTTATCAGCTTTGGCAATGGCCTCGATGCATCACTTGTATTGTTGAATGTACCCTTTGCCATCATCGGAGGTATACTGGCACTTCATATCACCGGTACCGTTTTCAGTATCTCTGCGGGCATTGGATTTATTGCATTATTTGGAATCTGTATCCAGAACGGAGTCATCCTGATTTCAGTTTTCAAACAAAACCTGCATCGTAAAATATCCATTGTGCGGGCTGTGATGCAGGGTGTACAATCGAGGGTTCGACCT
>DASSGT010000389.1:0-9486 GCA_035693345.1 Puia sp.
AACAGCGCCAATATGTATGCGGTATATGAACGCGAGTTCTCGGATGGTAAGATAAACGGCGGGCTCTTTACGCAGGGCCTGCTGGCCGGTGAGCTAAAGAAAAAAATTCCTGAGATCGAATATGCCAGTGGCTTTGATATCCTGCCAGGCAACACATTAACATTTGAACCGGCGAATAAAATGATCACGCTGAATGGTGCAGCGGCTGATACCGACTTTTTTAAAATATTCGATTATACTTTATTGCAGGGCAATCCGAACAGCATATTACAGAACGCAGATGAAATGGCCATTTCCCGCAGAACGGCTGAGAGTTTTTTTGGAAGTGCAGCGGCCGCAATAAACAAAACTATCCGGTATAACAATAACAATGATTTCAGGGTTACTGCAGTTTACGAGAATATTCCCGCCAGGAGCTCGGACCAGTTTGACTTCATCTTAAACTGGACATTTCATCTGAAGAATGTAGGCTGGTTAAATCAGTGGATCTATCGTACACCCAAAACTTATCTGACCCTGCATCCCGGTACCGGCCAGATAAAAGTTGAAGCAAAGATTAAAAACTTTTTATCATCATACATATCAGAAAATAAATCCGGCGGCTATCGCCTCGAACTGGGTCTGCAGAGATTCGATCAAATGTATCTGTATTCCACCTTTGAAAACGGGATACCAAGCGGGGGTCGTATAACATATGTCCGGCTGTTTAGCATCATCGCTTTTTTTATTCTGCTCATCGCCTGTATCAACTTTATGAACCTGAGCACGGCACGCTCAGTAAAAAGGGCAAAGGAAGTGGGTGTGCGCAAAACAATCGGGGCGTTGCGTTCTGCACTCATCATTCAGTTTATTGGCGAAGCGCTTTTCTTTGCTTTTTTTGCCATGGTGATCGCCCTGGTGATGGTCAGGTTTGTCCTGCCATTATTCAACAGCCTCACGGGTAAACAGATCATCCTGCCTTTGTCGGAACCTTCATTCTGGACTGTACTTTTATCGCTGATGTTCGCGATGGGATTTATAGCCGGAAGTTACCCTGCGTTTTTTTTATCCTCTCTAAGGCCGGTAAAAGTTTTAAAAGGATCGCTGAAATTCAGTTTTGGCGCCGAATTTTTCAGGAAGGGACTGGTTGTTTTTCAGTTTTCTCTTTCCATCATACTCATCATCGGAACGATGGTGATTTCAAAACAGATCAGCTTTGTGCAGACTCAAAACCTGGGCTTTGACCGCGAAAACCTGATCTATGTGCCGCTGCAGGGAGACATGCCGGTACATAAGTACGGTGTGTTCAAACAGGAGTTGTCGGCAATGCCCGGCATAAAAGCCGTCACCCGTGCGGATCAGCCGCCGACCACTATACATGCCCATGTGTACAATGCGCAATGGGAAGGAAAGGACCCTGATAAAAAAACCGTTGTCATACACACGACGGTAGGTTATGGATACCTGGATCTCATGAACCTGCAGCTTTTAGAGGGGCATGATTTCCCGGAAGGATTTACGGAGCGTGATTCTCTGGAGAACCATACGGAGAAACCGGGATATATCATCAACGAATCGGCCCTGCGCTTAACCGGCTACAAAAATCCCATCGGTAAACCCTTTGGTGTTTTTGGAGATATGGGAAAGATCATCGGTGTGGTAAAAGATTTTCATTTCAATTCATTGCATGATCCGATACAGCCGCTGGTGATCCTCCTGACCGATAATTTATCCTGGGGATATGCGATCATCCGGACGCAACCCGGTAAAACAAAGGAAGCCATCGCGAGTATCGGAAAACTGTATTCAGAACTGGAACCTAAATTTCCATTCACGTATTCCTTTGCGGATGCTGAATACCAGCACTTATATGAAAGCGAACAGATTGTAAGTAAACTCTCCAGCGCATTTGCCTTTCTGGCCATTTTTATTTCATGCCTGGGTATATTGGGACTGGTTATGTTCACTGCCGAACAACGGGCCAAAGAGATCGGTGTGCGCAAAGTGCTCGGCGCAAGTGAGCTCAGGATATTCGGGATGCTTTCATCAGCATTTCTTCAACTGGTAGGAATTGCTTTTGTTATTGCTGTGCCCATTGCCTGGCTGCTCATGAATCAATGGCTGGGGAATTACGCATACCGTACGACCATCAGTGTCTGGTTGTTTGCCGGCGCCGGGATCATCACGATGCTGATCGCCCTGATCACCGTCAGCTTCGAGGCAGTGAAAGCGGCATTGGTCAATCCGGTAAAAAGCCTGAGAAACGATTAGATGCATGCGATGACAATTACATCACTGCACTGGTCTTGCTTTTTTCACTGCGATTCCGCCCTCAAACTGAACGATCCATTTGCCGGGTTCATCTTTTAAGGATAGCTCATACATGGTCCTCGCAACAGTTGCGCTGGAAACACTGCGGTATTTTTTCCAACTGCCAATCAACAGGTGGTTTAAAACGTTAAACAGTTCTTCAAAAAACACTTCACCGAAACGTGTTTCATATTCCCTTCCTGTGAGCATCGATGGTTCGTACATAAATGATGAATAAAAATTCAGCGCGCTGATGTCCCTCTCGGTTTCGCCTTTCAACCTGATATAGAAAGTGCGCGAGTTCGGATTTGCACCAATGGAAGAGACCAGGTGAAATTGTTTTACTTCGTTCGCCAGTGCCATCTTCGCGAGACGGAGCGGATAATCGTGGTCTATCTTGTAGTATAAATTGCGGTCCGGCGTTTTGGCCTTCGTTGTGCCAAGACAGGAAAATACGGCATCGCCGGTAATGGAAGCTGAATGATTTTCGATCTGGTTAAAATCAATGGCGAGCTGGGTTAGTTTTGGATGCGTAGTATCCAGTTTCTTCCGGACAAGAATCAGTACTTCATCATAGGTATCCGTCGCCAGCAAAATCTCCACCAGCTGACTTCCAATGAGTCCGGTTGCGCCCACAACGATCGCCTTCTTTCCCATGGGTTCAAGTTAGTAAAAAAAGCGGGTATGGGGCATGGCCCCTGGCGATGATTGATCCGACTCTTTTTATCTTCCGAAAAAATAATTGATGGTTGTATAATATCAGGGCATAAACAATTTCCAGTGTCCTTCGGAAACAACTTCCACCTTGCCATCTGTTACTTTGATGGCGCTGTCATCGTCGATCGCGTACACCGGAACCCGTAGTTTCGCAGCCCATTTTTCAGCATTCTTCAGGGAAGCATCCGCATGATCTTTGTGATCCAGGTGCGGAATCAACGCAAAGTCTACGAGTCCCGCTCCCTTCGTCGTAACAAAGATCCGGTTGATTTTTCCTGCCGGTGTATCAAACACGATATCTTCCGAAGTAAATGTTTCCCCTCTGCCGTTGGGCGGAGTCACGAATGTCTCTCCGAAAGTAGAAGATGCAGCCATGCTGCCGGCGCTGACTCCCACATAAACCATTTCGCGCTTCGACGACGGAAAGAGCCCTGTCAGCCCGGACTCACGCATCCAATAAGAAAGATACAATGGATCGCCGCCCCAAAAGAGCAGCGCATCCGTGTTCTCCACCGAAGGAACCCAGGCTTTTTTGTCGATGCTGGGCAGCGCAGTGAGCTCCAGCACACCCAGGGATTTCCAACCCAGCTGGCATAAGGAAGAGGCGTTTTTCCCAAACATCGCCTGCCATGCGTAGCCGGAGCCTCCGGGAAATGGATAGATAGCCGTGGGAATAAAGAGAGCATTGGACTCAGCAATCGGTTTGCCCAGCAGATCGACCAGCGCGTCATGGATGCTTTTGTTTTTGATACCGGAAGAAGTGAGAAGCAAATTCATGTCTTATATTTTTGCGCCATTAAGATAAACATTACCCAGATTGTACATTTGCAGGACAGTCTGGCATTAAATCAATAGCTTGAAATTACAGTATCATTTAGCACAGGTGAATATCGGAAAAATTCTCGCCCCGATGGACAGTCCAGTCATGTCGGAATTCAAAAACAACCTCGACCGTATCAATGCACTGGCAGAAGCCAGTGAAGGGTTTATCTGGAGACTGAAAGATGATAATAATAATGCTACTTCTATCAAGGTATTTGAAGATGATTTTATGCTCATCAATATGTCTGTCTGGAAAGATATCGAGACCCTATATAAATATGTATATGAATCGGCCCATATGGAATACCTGAAAAACCGGAAATCCTGGTTCGAAAGACTTACAGAAAAGTATATGGCTTTATGGTGGATTCCGGAAGGGCATATTCCTACCCCTTCAGAGGCGATCGAAAGAATAAACCATATCCGGCAACAGGGAGATACAGCTTTTGCATTCGGATTTAAGAAACGATTTACGGCAGAAGAAGCGATCGTGCGGGTTTAATAATTTAGAAATTCATAGTAATGAATAATATCCAGCCGCCAATTAAATCTAATTGGACCTTCGCCGAAAAATTCGCCTTCCGGTTTTGTTTCGTCTTTTTTTTATTATATATCTTCCCTTTCCCACTGTATGCATTGCCATTTTTCAATGAGCTATTTTCCCTAAATCAAAAATTCGCCGGTTGGCATTCTGCGCTTTTAAATAGCTATTCTAATATTTGGCATGGAATAGTACCATGGACAGGAAAACACATATTACATCTTTCGTACGATATCGTCACATTTACGAATGGAAGTGGTGATACAACATATGACTATGTATTACTTCTTATTTATATTAATATATCCCTGCTGGCAGCCATCATTTGGACCTTATTCGACCGGAAAAGAAATGAGTATATTTCTGCCTTATACTGGCTTCGTGTTCTGGTTAGATATTATCTGGCGGTTGTTTTATTTAGCTACGGATTTTTCAAAGTATTTCACGTACAAATGCCTTCGCCCTTCTTATTCCAACTGGTTGAACCCTTTGGCGACAAATCTCCCATGGGCCTTGCCTGGTCTTTTGTAGGTTATTCCAAAGCGTATAGCGCGTTTACGGGGTGGGGAGAAATTATCAGTGGTGCGCTGCTGTTTTTCAGACGTACGACAACTTTGGGCGCACTCTTCAGTATGGTGGTTATTGGAAATATTGTAGCAATTAATTTTTGTTATGACGTGCCGGTAAAATTATATTCATCGACATTGTTTTTCATGTCATTCTTCCTGGCCGCACCCGATCTGAAACGATTGTTAAATGTATTTATTTTAAACAAGACAACCCAGCCGGTTATCTTTCAAAACTTCGTGCACAAAAGATGGCAGCAAATTACAGTCAGATGTTATAAAGCGTTATTCATAATATATGCATTTTATAGCAGTATATCAGCAAGTTTAAATGGCCAACGGGAATATGGAGACAAAAGAAAATTACCTCCTTTACATGGCATATATAATACGACCGTATTCATCCGGAATAAGGATACAATACCACCACTAACAACAGACACGACCCGGTGGAAACAACTAATCGTTGACTTTGATAAAAACGTTCAGATTAAATTTATGAATGACAAACTTCAAACGTATAATTTTTCTGTGGATACTCTACAACACCAGGTTAGTCTGAATTCTTATGATAATACGATCGGCAAATCCCTTCTTTCGTATAAAATAGATGGTTCATGGTTGACTTTAACAGGAGATTTGTTCGATGATTCTGTTTATATACGCTTGAATAAATACGATCCGCAGTCATTTAACCTGATGAACCGCGGTTTCCATTGGATCAATGAACACCCATTTCATAAGTAAAATCGACTAAGCCACTGGTAGTTGTATCACAAATTCAGTCCCTTCCCATTCTTTCGATTCCACTTTCAATTCGCCTCCATGCGCTTTAATGATATCGTAGCTTATGCTCAATCCCAGGCCGGTTCCCTGTCCTGCCGGCTTCGTGGTGAAGAAAGGCTGAAAGATTTTATCAATCACTTTTTGAGGAATTCCATTTCCGTTGTCTTTGACCCTGATTTCCACTTTGCCATTTACCTTCCTTGTGCTGACTGACACAGTGGGTTCATAATTCCCGGGTTGCTTTTTTTTCTTTTCTGAAACAGCGTAAAATGCATTGTTATTTAAGTTCAGCAGCACCCTTCCGATATCCTGGGGAATGATGTTTATGTTTCCAATGGCGGGATCGAAGTCGGTGGTCATGGTGGCATTGAAAGATTTGTCCCTGGCGCGAAGGCCATGGTAGGAGAGTCTTAAGTATTCATCCGCGAGGGCATTTATATTCGTGGATTCCTTTGTGCTGGTGTGTGACCTCGTGTGCTGCAGCATGCCTTTTACAATAGCGTCTGCACGTTTACCGTGATGATTTATTTTCTCTTCATTGCTTATTAAATCATTTGAAATGGCAATGGCCTCTTCGATCCTTCCTGATTTTAGTTCCTGTTGCAATTCCCCCGCGAGTTCTTTGTTTATATCAGAAAAGTTATTGACAAAGTTCAATGGGTTTTGTATTTCATGTGCAATACCTGCCGTGAGTTCGCCGAGCGAAGCCATTTTTTCAGATTGAATCAATTGGGCCTGTGTTAATTTTAATTCATTGTACGCTTTCTCAATTTCCCTGGCCTGTGCCATTTCCCTGTCCCTGGTTCTTTCCCGTTCCGCTCTTAATATTCTTACCTTCTGAAACCGGTCGATTGAAATGGCCAGTACAATAAAAAGTATTACATAAATACAATAGGCCCACCATGTTTTCCACCATGGAGGAGAAATGATGATGCTGATATCTTTTTCCTGCCAGATGCCGTTGTTTGTATTGACCGCCTTTAGCCTTAATGTGTATGTGCCGGGAGGTACATTAAAATAATACGCCCTCGGCTCCGATCCCTGCTGGCGCCATTCTTTGTTATAACCATCCAGTTTATAAAGAATTTGTTTATCATCAGCGTTCGCATAATCCATGGCATTAAAACTGAACGAGAACACATTTTGATTATAATGAAGACGAACTTCTTTGGTTTCAGAAAGGGGCGCTTCCAATACGCCATTCCTTCCGGATTTTATCTCCTGGTTGTTGATCCAAAAATTAGTCAACTGTATTTTTGGGACGAGTGGACTATTCTTCAGTTTGCCGGGATAAAATGAGTAATAGCCGTCAACGTTGCCAAAAAATATCTGGCCATCCCGCATTTTATAAGCTGACCCGTACATAAGATATTGCGCCTGGATGCCACTTTCTTTTCCATAGAAGATGCTCTCTTTTTTCTTTGGGTTAAACCTGTAAATTCCGTTGGAAGAGCCGATCCAAAGATTATTTTGATCATCTGTAACGAATGAATTCACATCACTAATATTGAGCCCGGTGCTTTCTTCGTTCATTTTATAGAACTCATCCGTATTCCTGTCATACCTGTATAATCCATTTTGTGTGCCTGCCCAGGTGGTACCACCCCCGTCTTTCAAAAGGGAAGTAATGTTGTTCTGTAAAAGATAATGTTTAAAATGTCCCGTCTGAGCGTTTAACCTGTTTAATCCTCCGTTATTCCAATTACCTGTCCACAGATCGCCCGGTTCGTTTTCAAATATCAAAACCACATTGTTATTACTTATGCTGTTGGTATCGGAAGGGTTATGAATAAAATGTGTTAACAACCCGGTTTTTGCATCCATCCTGTCTAATCCGTTGTTAAACATACCGACCCATAAATTTGATTCCTGGTCCATGTGGGTTGAAGTGATATAGGACCCACCGATACCTGCCTCTTTATCGGGGTCATGTTGAAACCGGGTGAATACTCCGGTCACGGGGTTGAAGTGATTCAATCCTCCGCTTGTACCCAGCCAGAGACTACCCTGTGGGTCTTTTGTTATGCTGATCACTGCATTGTTCGTGATGTTACCAAGGGAACTATGCGTCTCATTTTTAAATACCTGCATCGTACCGTTTGTCAGATTTTTCCGGACCAATCCACTATCTGTACCAAACCACTGAACTGAAGGCGATTCTTCATAAAAGTTATTAACTGCTGCATGGTTAAGTGAGAAATTGGGAATGATATTATTAAAAAGGTTCACGCGGTACAGATCAGGGACCTGTGTCGCTATCAAAAACAGGCCATCCTTAGAAACATATGCACACCAGGGGTTATCATCTTTGAATCCGCTGGTTTTATCAGCGTTGGCACCAAAATGAGTAACTTTTTTTGTAACCGGGTCATAACGGTTCAGCCCATTCAAAAATGTACCAATCCATATCGCACCTTCGGGATCTTCTGTAATAAAAGTGATGTGATCATATCCGCCCTTAAATTCAGGGCGGCTCAATTGCGAAGGATCGGAAGGGTTGTAGCCGTGTCTTTCAAACAGACCGGTCTTTCTATCCATCGTATGCAGTCCGTCTCCGGAAGTTCCCACCCAGAAAGTTCCCCGGCTGTCTTCAAAAATGGCCCTCACTTTATCATTGATGAGGCTGCGTGGATTTTTGGGATCGTGCAGGTAATGGCTAAAAGTTCCGTTATTTCTATTCAATCTGTTAAGGCCTCCTTCAGTAGAAACCGGGTTAAATACGAAACCGGTGCCTACCCAAATTATGCCTTCATGATCTTCATATAATGCTCTTACTCTATTGCAACTTAGGCTGGTTGTGTCAGCTGGATTGTGACTGTGATGTTTGAATTTTCCTGTTTTTTGATCGAGAAGATCCAGGCCTCTGTCAGTACCTACCCAAAGATTTCCAAGGTGATCGACCAACAAAGCCGAAACCGTATCATTGGCAAGGCTCCCCGCATCATTTGCCTGGTGACGATAATGGGTAAAATTTCCGGTTGCAGGATCAAGCCTGTCAAGACCTCCGCCGTCGTAAAAACCTATCCATATGATGCCTGACGAATCATTTACTATACACTCCGGGTAACCGGTGGCTCCTAATGAGTTGGTATCTTTTGGATTATTCAGGTACCTTCTCATATGCGTACCATCATAACGGAGGATGCACTTATTCGACTGTTCGGTAAACCACATCACGCCTTCACGGTCGCGGGTAATGCAATTGATTTTGCCGGGAGTGATTCCTTCGACGCTGGAAATCAGGTTGAACCTGGGTTCCCGGGTTTGACCGAGTCCAATGCAACAGGTAATCGTAAGTACCGAAGCAAATACAAATGTCTTAAACATGGATTGTTTTAGGAAGGGTTAGTGAATTGAAGTTAGTAAAATTTAGGTTGCATCCCTGCTGAATGGGTTACACCTCACTTTATTTAATTCCTTCCAACTTCACATCCTCTTCCTTACCAATAGCCATTTTCAAAATATCCCTTGCACAGGATAAATTTGACCTGGAGTCAGCTTCCGAAATACCCAGTGTATTTGCAATATAGAAATGGGTAAACCCGTCAATAACAAACATGTTGAAAACGATCCGGTGAACGGGAGACAGCTCTTTCAGATGACTGATCAGTTTCTTATATAAAAGAGCCTGCTCATCTTTCTGGTTGTCGCCCGTTTCTTCCCAAACATATTCCGGAATTTCATTCATCTCCGTATTCATTGTGGTTCTGAGCAGCACATGAACGGATTTATT
The DNA here is from genome assembly GCA_035693345.1 of Puia sp. Taxonomy (GTDB): domain Bacteria; phylum Bacteroidota; class Bacteroidia; order Chitinophagales; family Chitinophagaceae; genus Puia. Next base: position 9,455 of record DASSGT010000389.1, read on the forward strand.
GACGACAATCTGTTTTATCCGGGCCACCGACT
>DASSGT010000390.1:0-4517 GCA_035693345.1 Puia sp.
TGATCGGCAGTTCCCGGGCAGGATATACGGGCAACAGGATCACTTCATCCGCTTTGTCGAGCACTTTTGCAAACTCATCGGCAAAATCCCTGGTTCTACTGTATAGGTGGGGCTGAAAAACAACAACCATTCTCCTGTCCGGGAAAAGTTGTCTTGCACTGCTGATCATCGCTTCTATTTCTCTGGGATGATGTGCATAGTCATCTATATAAATGATCGATTCGGATTGCACGTGATACTCAAACCTCCTCCTGACTCCCCGATAGGAATAGAGGGCGGGCATAATTTTCTTTTCCGATAACCCCAGGATGCGACAGGCAGATATCGCTGCCAGTGCATTCTCCACATTATGCCATCCGCCCACATTTAGCTGAACGTCCTTCATTTTTCCTTCTTTGCCTTCCACGTCAAATACATAATGCCCTGATTGAATTCGTAGATTCTTCGTATAAACATCGGCATTGTGGTCAGTCAGATGATAACTGAGCTGTTGGATATCACCCGCCGGTTTTGGAATTGGCAACCCGTGCTTCTGTACCAACGTACCACCGGATTTTATTTTCCTGCTGAAAGCGATGAAGGCCTCTTCCACTGCCTGACGCGTACCATAAATATCGAGGTGATCTGCGTCCATGGAACTGATGACGGCGATATCCGGATGAAGTTTAAGAAAACTCCGGTCATATTCGTCAGCTTCCACCACACAGATATTATTTTTATCACTCCAGAAATTAGTGTTGTAATTCACAGATATTCCGCCCAGAAAAGCATTGGACCCCATACCGGTGTCACGAAGTATATGAGCAATCATGGTGCTGATGGTAGTTTTTCCATGGGTACCCGCAACACAGACATTTAAAGAATCTGCCGTGATCAGGCCCAGCACTTCACTTCTCTTCATTAACTCATAACCATGATCCCGGTAATAATTCAATCCCTGGTGATCTTTTGGAATGGCCGGCGTATAAATTATCAGCTGGACATCCTTTGGAGTAATCTCCGGGTCATCCACATAAATGACCGGAATACCTTCTTCCGTTAAAGCCCTCGTCAACGGAGTTTCAGTTTTATCATAACCTGCAACCCACTTTCCCTGCAGGCGGAAATAACGCGCCAGAGCACTCATGCCGATACCTCCGATACCGATGAAATAAATTTTTTTTATATGTTTGAGATCAGTCATTCAGAATTTTCAGTATTTCATTTGCGATTTTTTCATCTGCATCAGTGATTGCCAGTTTACCTATGTTTTCCATTAGTGTTTCCCGTTCAGAGATATTGTTAGCCAACCGGATGATTTCGGGCACCAGTTGCTCACGTGCATTCTTATCGGAGATCATAATCGCTGCATTTTTTTTTACGAGATTTTCAGCGTTGGCGGTTTGATGATCTTCCGCAGCGTAAGGAAATGGCACGAAGATTACCGGTTTTCTTACTACACATAATTCATATAATACTGAGCCGGATCTAGATACCACAATATCGGCGGCGGCATATGCATATTCCATTTTGGAAATAAATTCACCCGTCCATATTAATTTCGATTCCGTGGCATGAACAGCTGCCTGTTTGGAAAATGATTTTCCTGTTTGCCAGATCACCTGAATCTTATTTTTAATCAACAGGTCAATGCCAGCGTCAATTGCCTCATTCATGGATCGCGCTCCGAGACTTCCGCCCGTAACGAAGACAGTGGTCAGTAAAGGGTCCAGGCCAAAGAAATTAATTCCGCTTTCTCTTGTAACCTGGTTTGACACAACATTTTTACGAACGGGATTTCCGGTATGCAGCAGTTTTGTGAAAGGAAAATACTTCTCCATCCCATCGCTTGCAGCAAATATCCGCGTTGCTTTTTTCCCCAGCATCCTGTTAGTTTTTCCGGCAATGGAATTAGACTCATGTATAAAGGTGGGTATCCCTCTGGCCTGCGCATATCGAAGCACCGGAAAAGTGCTGTATCCGCCTACCCCGATGGCAGCCTGTGGTTTAAATTCTTTAAAAATGCCTTTCACCTGGAGAAAACTTTTAATTAATTTATAAGGCAGGGCAACATTTTTTATCAGTGAACTTCTGTTGTATCCGGCAATATCAATTCCTTTAATAGGATATCCCGCTTCCGGAACTTTTTCCATTTCCATCTTACCTTTTGCCCCCACAAAAAGAATATCCATATCCGGTTCTCTTTTTCTCAACGCATTTGCAATCGAAAGGGCGGGAAAAATATGCCCGCCAGTTCCGCCACCTGCTATTATAATTTTTTTTCCCAATCCCAGTTATTTATGCGAATGCGGGCTCTTTATTTTCTTCCTCTTCAATTTCCTCCTCTTCAATATCCTTGGCTTCTTCATTTTTCGCTTTGGCCTCCCCTTCAATTCTTTCGGCATTTCGTGCAACACTTAATATAATCCCGATCGCCAGGCAGGTAAACAGAAAAGAGCTACCTCCCATACTGATCAGAGGCAGGGTTACGCCCGTAACCGGGAACAGGTTAACATTTACGGCCATGTTTGCAATGGCCTGGATCATTAATGTGAAACTGAGACCCAAAGCAAGAAAAGCACCAAAAGCAAAAGGACATTTTTTAAAAATGCGAATACTTCTGAAAAGAAATACCAGATAGATGAACATTATAATGGCACCTCCGATCAAACCATATTCTTCAATGATGATAGCATAAATAAAATCCGAATAGGGATGCGGGAGAAAATTTCGCTGACGACTATTTCCAGGCCCCAGCCCGATCCATCCGCCATTAGCAACTGCAATCTTTGCCTGATTCACCTGATAATTATCATCCATCTTGTCTGTCTTCGTTCCATATATAAAATTTTCTACCCGGTTCACCCATGTATCCACCCGGACGAACAAACCTGAATGCGATTCTGTTTTTGATTTGACCAGCGGGGTGTCAGAAGATTTGTGTCTTAATACAGCCGCCATAATGAGAATTAAAACAGGAACCATTACAATTCCCATTGTCAGTAAGAGGTGTTTGCCACTGACCCTTCCGATGAACATCAGCATCATACAGGTAGCCCCTATGAGCAGTGCAGTGGAAAGATTGGCAGGTACGATCAACAGACAGACCACTGCCACCGGAAGGATCACGGGCAAAAACCCCTTTTTAAAATCTTTTATCTGGTCCTGCTTCCTGCTTAGCAAGCGGCTGATATACATAATCAACGCAAGTTTGGCCAGGTCGGAGGTTTGAAAGGTCATGTTCACGATGGGCAGCCTGATCCAGCGGCTTCCTTCATTCAGCTTCACACCAAAAAATAAAGTATAGAATAATAATGGTATGGAAATCAGGAAAAGAATCTTTGCCACACGCGCATAGATAACATAATTGACCATATGCGCAAAGTAGATGATCATTACACCGGCGATGATAAATGCAAATTGTTTGAAAAGATAGATTTCGGTATTCCCCTTGTACATTTTATAGGCCAGCAATCCGGTTGAGCTGTACACTGCCAGTAATGACATCATGGCGAGTAGCACAACGACGGCCCATATTACCTTATCCCCCTTTGTTCTGGAACCGAGGTGCCTGAACGCTTTCATTTCTATTGTACTATTGTCCTGCATTGTCTTTATTGATGTCTGAAAGTTTTATAAGTCCCTGACGGCTTCTTTAAATTGCTTTCCTCTGTCTTCATAATTTTTAAACAGATCAAAACTTGCGCATGCCGGGCTTAGCAAAACAACATCCCCTTTGGCGGCCAGGTGAAAACTGCTTTTCACGGCTTCTTTTGCTGAACCGGTATTTACGATCACCGGAACGTCGTTTTGAAATGCTTCATGAATCTTCCGGTTATCGACACCCATGCAAACGATGGCTTTTACTTTTTCTCTTACCAGGCTGCGCATGAGTGAATAATCATTTCCTTTGTCCACTCCTCCCAAAATCAACACCACGGGTTTCTGCATACTTTCCAGAGCAAACCAGGTAGAATTTACATTCGTCGCTTTACTGTCGTTGATAAATTCCACACCCCTCACTGTGGTAACATATTCCATTCTGTGTTCCAGCGATTCAAAACTCTGTACTGCTTCGCGAATCTTATCCTTGCGAATACCAATGGTAACAGCGGCGAGCCCCGCAGCCATAGTATTATATTGATTATGTATTCCCTTCAGCGCAAAATCATAAATGCTCATTCTCAGGGTTTCGCTCCCCGCCTGCAAATTCATTTGCCCGTTCCTGATGAAGCCTCCCTGATTTGGTTCCTGTTGCATGGTATATGGTAGTGGGTTAGATTGAAACGGGAATTTTTCTATATGTTGCTGTATCACCGGATCGTCTGCGCAATAGATAAAAAAATCCGTTTTCGATTGGTTTTTTACTATACTGAATTTGCTTTTTATATAATTCTCAAACTTGTAATCATACCTGTCTAAATGGTCCTCTGTAATATTTGTCAGAATGGCGATATCAGGTCGAAACGCATGAATATCGTCTAATTGAAAACTGCTGATTTCGACGATATACCATTCCTTCGGGTCCTCAGACATCT
>DASSGT010000391.1:0-3187 GCA_035693345.1 Puia sp.
AGTTAGATTTTAAAAGTGGACTTGCCGATGGAGACTTTTGTATAGAATTCAAACCAGATCCAGCATACAATGGTCTTTTGTTTAACAGGTATAATGATGTAAACGGAACACTTTTTATCGAGTTAGAAATAGAAGTTGAAAATGAATATTCAAATAAATTTACTGTAGCAGCACTTGAGTTTCTTGATCAACCAGTAACAGCAATCGGCGTTTATATTAATGACGATGGCCATGATAGTAAAACCGAATTGCATCCTCTGGATTGTTTGTATGGTGATTTACCCCAAAGTCAATGGCCTGCTTGGACAATTGAAAAGCGTAGCAATTTACCCTCTGATTATGGGTTTAAGGTGATTCGTTTTTTATCGGCAGGTGACGATTCCTGGGGTCTGCATCCACCAAAATCCATGGAACAACGAACAATAAATGTTCATATTGCAATGCCCACGCCAGATACCGGTAAAACACATCTTTACGATTGGACTTCAAGAATCGGAACCGAAGATTCTGCATATCTCGATACTTTTGACATTGTAAAAAACCCCAAAGCTGATGGCTGTTTTGAATTTAATGTCACACCATATCGTACAGGTTTCGGGCCAAGTACAATAATGGTCGACTTTGCTGTTTGGTGGAAAATTATCCCATAACGTTTTCCTTTGACTGCAATCGCTTAAGTTCAACTCATTTCTCTACCATCTCAATCGAGTTCATTGCAAACTTTATAGAAGTAACTGCGATGAACTCGATTGAATGATCAACTTATTTCTTGAACTTTTTAAGATCAAACAAACTTGAATCGGGATTCCTCTTTCGCTCTCTCCACAACAGAATGATTAGCAATATCGAATTCAAAATGCATAAAGAAGCAACAACATAAAACAATTCTCCTTTGGGAGTTAGCATAAGAAATATCGGAGCTATTACAGTTAATGTAGAATATAAAATGAGGAGATATTTTTTTAAAAAAATGTAGTTCATCAAACATCCCAAGGCAATTGCAATTAAAATTTCAAATAAACCTCCATCAATAAACGGTTCCATTCTAATTGCAGATAAAATGAATATTTACTAGAAACACTTGTAAGCTTTTCCTAAAATCGGAGAACTTATGATTAGACAAATGGAAACTATTAATTGTAACAGTTTTTTCATTTGTGTGACTTTCTCTTATATGTAGCTTCCAAATATTCTGCATACATTTTATCAGCGAAAATTAAACTTAAATTTTTCCGTGAAGTTGAATATGCAATAAAGTAATCGAAATGGAGCCATATTGCAAAAAACTAAAAAACGCACGTTTTGTTGCTTTCAATTGTGTTTTTTACGTCAATAATCTTTTACCTGGCGGAATTCCGTTTTCACTTTACATAAGGTTATAATACTTTAACAGTATTATAACCATCAGTGGTTGTTCCACACCAAAGTGGATTCTGAAAAACTACATCATATCATTTCGATCATCGGCGAAAAGCGGATCGAAAAGGTGTATGAAGTCACGAAGGGTGAGAAAATTTCGTTTGCCGCATTCAATAAACAAATATTACTTGAACGGGTAAAAAATCTCACACAGGTTCAAAAGCAGGGCTCGCACATTTACTATTTTGCAGTATGGAAGAAATCAGGGACGAAACTCATTTTGAAAAACTCATGGAAATATTTGCTCCTAAAGTCGGGCGAGAGAAGATTCTTGAGCTGATAGCTAGTAGCAAAAAAATAAAAGCGATGGGATTCTGGAAGGGAAAGAATGGTAGATACCCGGATTTCCCTCATCCAGTTGACTTTGTTGATCCAGACTGGAATAATGAAGAGAGACAGCTTGTGATTGCTTATCTCAATAGAGCATCAATAAATACAGTTCAGATGGGGCTTAGTTGGTGTAGGTTTGAGTGCGAGCATGTTGGAATGGGCGGATTTGAATATACCGACGGCACATACTGCTGGCCCGAAGGTCTTTCACACTATATAGAGAAACACGATGTTCGTCTGCCAGATGAATTTGTGCAGCATGTGTTCAGGAATCTCGACTCGAGGTTTCCTGAGGATGCAGAAGAAAACACAGTATTGCTATCCTTTTTTGCACCAGACTTCATCTGGTGGAAATCTCAGGAAGGCTGGAAGAAATACTGAGGTGATTTCAGCAACCCATGATACGTATGAAAACTCACAAGCCTTCTTTAGTGCCTAATGTTATGTCCCTTTTTTTTACTTTCGAATAAGGTGTTGCAAAGGGTACATGGCATAAGTAAAGCTGATTAATAATAGAACTTCAGGATAGATGGAGACAATCCAATCGAAATTTAAAGGACTGCGTCAAAATGCAAGATCCGCTGTAGCAAATGGAAATAATTTGAAGGCCCAGTTGTTATACTCAGAAGCGTGTTACAAATGCTTGCGCTATAAGGAATTAAACTCTGAGTTTCATGATGTAAACATTGAGGCAATTGAATTTTTTATCTCCAAAGAAAAATACAAAATCGGCTTGGATTTTCTTGAAATGGGATATAGAAATACCAATGATCCAAGCGTTATGAATGCTTATAAAGTTTTGTTTTCGATCATTGGCTCAACAGAAGAAGGAGGAAATCAGATTAATCTTGTAACTCCGAAGGAACCTCCAGATATTTCCGTAAACGAATCTTTTGTTACTGATTTAATCGAGGCAAATGGTCATTATGGGCTGTACCTAATGAGAAATGATCAGATCGATAAATCGGAGAAATATTTCAAGAAGGCGATAGACCTTTCTGAAATAGCAGATAATCCAAATGCAAAACTTGATTGGCTATCGCAGATATCCGTCTTGTATAGCAGGCAACATAGACATTCTTTGGCATGGAGGGTCTTAATTGAGTGCTTTTCGCTGAGTTTTAAGCTGAGGCAGGAAATCAAAATATTTAAACTGGTCAAACTCGGTGAATTTTTGGCTTTTGAATCATTTCAGTTTCATCAATTCGCTGAAAAGGCAATTGAAGTTGCAGGTAGTATAAAGGACAAGGTACTTCGGGCGAATATCATATTAATCGCATTCAGAAGCTATCACAACGCGAGTTCATGGCAAACAATATTGGAATTGTCTGATGTTTATTTGCCGGAGCTTTATGAAAATTTTGGCAGCTGTGATTATACTGTTGAAATTGAAGAGCGTAGAGATATGGCTTCTGAGAAGAGCCTTTTGACCGAGGAG
>DASSGT010000392.1:0-4032 GCA_035693345.1 Puia sp.
AGTGCTAATTTAACTAGTTCACTAATACTTCCAGACTTCCATACTTCCATTCTGCCATACTTCTATTGGCCTAAAGCCCAATCGACCGCATAAAGGCTTCGGAATTAGGCTCCCTATTAAGAAAGTGTCTCAGTAAGTCCATTTCCTGCTGACTGCCCGCCACTTCGAGAATTTCTTTGCGATAACGTTCTCCGGTTGCCGGATCCATCACACCGTTTTTTTCAAAAACAGAAAAAATGTCCTGTGCAAATACGCGGGACCACAGATAACCATAATAATTCGCGCCATACACATTCAGATGATTAAACGCAGCGATCATATGGGTGCCATCAGGAAAAGGAATCTGCCTTATCCTGTATAACGATTTTGTTATTGCCGTGAGATCCATACCGCGAATGCTGTCGTATTTGTCTTCAAATGTAAAATCAATCATACCATAATACACCTGTGTTGTATAGTTCAGCCCGTCCATGACATGCTCTGATTCCTTCATTTTACTATACAGACTTTCGGGCAGAACGGCTCCCGTTTTAAAATTCTTTGCAAATAATTTCAGACTCGCATATTGCCAGCAGAAATTTTCCAGGAATTGTGAAGGCGCTTCCACAAAATCAGCTTTCAAACTGGCCGGCTGAGTGATCAGATCCGAACGAACCACCATATTAGCCACGAGGTGACCAAATTCATGAAATAATACAATAACATCCTGGTGACTTAACAGCGTAGGTTCTCCTGCGGCTGCTTCGGGAAAATTACAAAGAAGCGCAGCCACCGGTAATATCTCATTTGAAACAGTCGGATTGGCCTCGCTGATGGCAAAACACGCAAAGTGGGTATACTTGTTCTGACGCGGGTACAGGTCGAAATAAAAACTGCCTACTTTTTTATTGCCGACATACATTTCAAAGGTCCTCACTTTACTATACCAGACAGGCAACCCGAAGGTCTCCTTCACTGAGATCCCAAATAGCCTGTGATAGGTTTCGAACATACCGCTTATGGTCTGATTCATTTCAAAATATTCCTTCACCTCATCAGTATTCAATTTGTATTTTGTATCGAGCAGAATATTCTTATAGTATTCCACATCCCAGGCAAAAATGGTATCCGGCAATTCAGGATGCATCTGATGTTTGATACTGCGAAGAGATGCCAGGTCAGAGGTAACTTTCGGAGCCAGTTTTTCTGCCAGGTTGTATTCAAAATCCCACACAGCCTTCGGAACCCCGGCCATTTTATCAGTTAATTTATAAGCTGCATAACTATTGTATCCCAGTTTTGCGGCATATTGTTTACGATAATAAAGCAGGCTGTCAAGAACCGGTATATTTTTCGGATATGCCCGGTTGTTATATTTGTAATACATCTGCCTGCGGGTGGCGTCAGCTACTGCGTATTTGGAAATATCTTCCTCATTGGGTGTATTGATATATAAAATATAATCACCGTTTGGTCTCTTCCATTTTAATTTCTGATTCTCCGGAACTCCCTGGAGATCCGTTTCGGTAAAACGAATGCTGTCCCTGCTGGTTCCGATATTCCGGTCGAATTCTATCCCCAGCATCGTTATCCTGTCTTTTATCGCCTGTAGCTCTTTCCGGCCGGCAGGGTCAAGCTTCATCCCGTTATTTTCCAGATACTGAATTTGTTCCTGAATAAATTTTTTCTGATTCGGTTTTAAGGAAGAACCCGATTGAAGATCGTATGCTTTAATGGTTTTATATAATGGCTCATTTAGTGAAAGAGCTGTTTGATAATCCGTAAGCACCTGATCTCCTCTTTCCGCCGCACTTCTGGTACTATCGTCAGTACTCGAATTCGAAATCAGTTGCATCTTCATGTCGAGATCATAGATATCATAAAATAAAAGATCCAGCGCAACCAGTGTGCTGGATGGACCGGTACCTGGTTTTACAGTAGCCACAATATTTGCAACTCTCTTGTCCGAAATTTGTACTACCTGCTCAACTGAAGACCGGATCACATCTGCATTCACTTTGTTCCAGGCAATGGGCTGATTGGAATGTACCAGCAACGGATTGTCTGTTACAAGAGGCTGACAAAATACCGGTAATGAAAATGCAGCCAATGTCACTGCCATTAGATATTTTAAGAATTGCATAATATCAATTTGCGCCGAAGCTATAAAATCCCTTTCGAAGTTCATTTCCACTCATAATAAAAAAGCCCCTCTCATCCGATGAAAGGGGCTTCTTACAGGTAACTTTCGTTTATTATTTAACTGGCAGACTATTACTCTCCTGTTTTTGATTCACATTCCGGATAGATACCTCCACCCTTCTGTTACACTGTCTGCCTTCTTCTGTACTATTGGTACATTTCGGATACTCCTTGCCAAAGCCACGAGCTACCAGCCTGTCCTTATTCACACCAAACTTAATTAATAAGTTAACGACTGACTGCGCACGCGCCTGGGAAAGTTTCTTATTCCTTGCAGCGGTTCCGATGTTATCAGTAAAACCATCAACATAAAAACTGGAATTTGGTATCTGCGTATTCATGATCGTCGCAGCCTTTCGAATAATTTCTTCAGATTCAGGCTTAATGGTTGATTTCCCGAAATTGAATAATATGTTTTTGAAATCAGCAGTAATCTGAACTACGATTTTTTCCAGCGGACAACCGTGAGTTGAAGCAGGACCCGGTTGATTCGGACAGGCATCCACATCATCGGGTATACCATCACCATCTGAATCCGGAACCGGACAACCCTGATATTTGGCAACACCCGGCACCGTCGGGCATTTATCCTGTGGATCCGGAATTCCATCTCCGTCAGTATCCGGACAACCATGGAACTGTGGAAGACCCGGAACGTTGATACAGGAATCTTCCTCATCATTTACTCCGTCTTTATCCGTATCAGGAACCGGACAACCATGATACCTCGCAACACCGGGGATAGTCAAACAGGAATCCTGTTCGTCGTTAATTCCATCACCGTCAGTGTCCGGAATGGGACAACCATCATATCTTGGCAATCCATATACCGTTGGACATTTGTCAACATCGTCATATACGCCGTCCTTATCTGTATCAGGCCTCAGTTTTTTCTTGAACTGCATGCCCCAATTCAGACCCACATGAACATCGGCTTGTTTGGTATTGTTAAATAAAGCCGTAATAATACTGCCCGAGCCAATAAAGAACGGACCGATCCTGAAAGCCAGGCCGGCATTGAATTGCGTAAGATCATTATAGTTTAATGGCAATTCGACACTGACTAGCGGATTTTCCCAGCGTGGTGTTATACTGTAAGAATTAAATTCATACAGATTAAAGTTGATCGAATGATTCGTATTAAACTGACCAGCTACATTCACTGCCCAGTTTGGATCAAACAGATAATCAATATTTGCCTGTACGGTGGTGGGCAGGTTCACGGTATAAGAGCTACTTTGCGGAGTTCCCGGAATAAAATAAGGTGATGCATTCAGCACGGGTATGAATTCTCCGAGTGATTTGCCATTTAAAACATTCAAATCAAATTGATTGCCATCGGGAATATCGGTATTATAATTGGCAGCCAGATTTCCGGATTTATTAAACTTAATCATCCCCACATCCAGTACGGAGACACCTATTTTAAATTTGTATTTGTTGGCCCAGCGATCACTCGTATACATCGAATAATCCAGATTCGGCCTGTATTCGTAAACAAATCCAATGTCACCTCCAAAGCCGTTGCCACTAAATTTAAAAAGATCATTGAATTTATAATCAGTAAAATTTGTGTTCGTTGCATTGATGGAAATATAACCTGCTGCCGGGCCTTCGATGATAGAAGTATTCCCAAGACTCTGTAATGAACCTGTAATACCATTTGTTGTCATATAGGCATCGGCAGTACCGGCTATATATTTCAACGTAATACCGCCCTTAAAAAAATGATGGCTTCCTTTTTTCGAAAATACCTGTCCTACAGAACCGCCGATCTCAGTCCATCCGGTAGTATGCGTAATTGTTTGGCCACCATTGAGTGCAATCGGAGATGTAATTCCCGACCCGGCC
>DASSGT010000393.1:0-2638 GCA_035693345.1 Puia sp.
AAATTCGAAAGATATTTATGGGTTGGTTGCATAAGGAAACTTTAAGGAGGGTTTCCCCAAGTTCCCTAAAATTTCCAATAATTGTAAGATTAGCCGGCGTGATTGTACATCCGGCCGGTATTGCTGTGTATTCGGGGCATTTGAGCAATATCCGGCAACTAGGGGTAACCGTGAGGATCAGTCAAATAATTCCGGTTGTTCGGGTTTTTTCTTTTGTTCCCATTCCATAGTCAGACTCTTGGTATATTCAGTCAGTTTCACACCCACGGCTTTCCAGCCCATTACTTCCACAGCCTTAGCTGTTTTAACCTTCGCCTTCCGGATTTGGGCACCCCGGCCGGACTGCATGATCAGCACCGGTTCGTTGTCTGTACTTACCGTTTCCAACTGATTACCCTCTCCTTCTTTTATAAAGAAAAATTTGTTATGCAGCGAATTGGTTTCTATTCTGAATCGCTTGATCGTGTATTGTGCCTTTTCACTGTCGAGATATATGGCGGTTACGATCTTTTCCGGGTCGAATTTTTCAATCAGTAAAATTTTATCCGCATCAAAACGCTGCGTTAATTCCTGGTCAGTGATTTCATAATTTCCATCGTTGTATATAACCAGCAATCTGTCCTCAGCACTAAACTTACCCAGGAAACTTCCCTTCTCCTCCGTATTCAGCCGGCCAAAAGTATCATCGAACCACAAGTTTCTTGCATTCAGAGTGGCTTTACCCGCCTGCTTTAATTTTACTGACCTGATCGGATATTTCGTAACCTGGTTGCCCAGTGAAGACCTTGCCTTAATTTCCAGCGTTTGAAAATCAAAGTCAAATTCTTTATGCCTGGCAGAACAATTCGGACTTAAAATAACCCTGACCAATTCAGCTTCGCCATTCGGGTTCGTGGAAAAATAATGCACTTTCGCCTTTTCAGATTTTGTCAGATCGTATTCCTTTTCCCTTGTAACACCCGTTACATTAAATCTTTTTGCGTAACTCATTCCTGTTTTACCATCCACATAAATCATATTATAGGTGGTTCTTTCATCATTCTTCTGGAAAATACCGACATGAATAATATCCTTGCCAATAAAAGTTTTCTCAGCCACTTTCACAATTTTCATTGTACCACCACGCGTAAATGCGATGATGTCGTCCAGATCAGATGCCTCAGTAACGAACTCATCCTTTTTCAGTCCGGTTCCTATAAACCCTTCGGAACGGTTTACATATATTTTTGTATTGGCAATCGCCACCTGTTTGGCCTGAATGGCTTCAAAGGGACGTATTTCCGTTTTCCTTTCCCTGCCCTTGCCATACTTGCGAAGCAGCTCTTCAAAATAATTCACCGCGAAGTCTACAAGGTTATTCAGATCATATTTTACCTGTTTGATTTCAGCCTCCAGTGATTTGATCTGTGCATTGAGTTCTTCAATATCGAGTTTATATATTCTTCGAACCGGCTTTTCCGTCAATTTCACAACATCCTCGCGGCTGATATTCTTTTTTAATTGTTTGCGGAAAGGTTCAAATGCTTTGGTAATGGCAGTTAAAACCTTTTCCCATGTTTCGTGTTTTTTCTCCAGTTCCTTATAGATCTTTTCCTCAAAGAATATTTTTTCCAGGGAGGTAAAATGCCATTTCTCCTGCAACTCGCTCAGTTTTATTTCGAGTTCTCTTTTCAGTAAATCTTTGCTAAGGTCCACTGAGTTCTTCAGCAGTTCGGGCATGGACGGAAATTCCGGCCGCTGGTTATTGATCACGCAGGCGCTGGGTGATATGCTGATTTCACAATCTGTGAAAGCGTATAAAGCATCAATCGTGATGTCGGGTGAAATGCCCTGTGCAAGGTCCACCTGTATCTCCACTTCTGCCGCCGTATTATCGGTTACTTTACGGATTCTGATCTTGCCCTGATCATTGGCCTTGATGATGGAATCTATCAGCTGGCTGGTCGTAATGCCATATGGAACGTCCCGGATCATCAGCGTTTTCTTATCTATTTCCTCTATATGGGAACGTACCCTCACCCGGGCGCCCCGCTTGCCTTCATTATAATTTAACACATCGATCATGCCGCCCGTCTGGAAATCCGGGAATAACTCGAATTTTTTCCCCCTCAGATATTTAACGGCCGCCTGACAGATCTCGCAAAAATTATGTGGAAGAATTTTGGTTGCGAGTCCCACCGCAATGCCCTCCGCACCCTGGGCCAGCAGCAATGGAAACTTCATGGGCAGCGTGATGGGTTCATTTTTCCTACCGTCATAACTCAGTTGCCAGTCAGTGGTTTTGGCATTAAATGCTACTTCCAGCGCAAATTTGCTAAGTCGCGCTTCTATATATCTGGCCGCCGCAGCATCATCGCCGGTTCGCACATCACCCCAGTTTCCCTGTGTTTCGATCAGCAGGTCCTTTTGCCCAAGGTTTACCAGTGCCTCACCGATCGATACGTCTCCGTGGGGATGATATTGCATGGACTGCCCGATAATGTTAGCCACTTTATTGAATCTGCCATCATCCATCTCTTTCATCGCATGCAGAATACGGCGTTGCACGGGTTTTAGCCCATCCTGGAGTGCGGGTACAGCTCTTTCAAGAATAACATAAGAAGCATAATCGAGAAACCAGTTTTTATACTGGTTGGAT
>DASSGT010000394.1:0-4382 GCA_035693345.1 Puia sp.
TAACCTGATCCTGCATGTCCGGGATGCCAGGACGATGATCAATAAAAATATTTACGGACATTTCGCTGAACATCTGGGTCATTGTATTTATGACGGTATTTACGTCGGGGATACCAATAAAATAATTCCAAATACAGATGGAATACGAAATGACATTATTGCGGCGCTGATAAAACTGAAAGTTCCCGTATTGAGATGGCCCGGAGGATGTTTTGCTGATACCTATCACTGGAAGGATGGCGTGGGATCAAAAAAACTGCGACCCGCCATGATAAACAAATGGTGGGGAGGCGTTACCGAAGACAATAGTTTTGGAACAAACGACTTTTTGAATATGTGTGAACGTTTAGGGACTGCTCCCTATCTCGCGGGAAATGTGGGCAGCGGAACGGTGCAGGAATTTTCCCAATGGGTGGAATATGTAAACGGTGAAGGGTTTAGTCCAATGACTTCTCTGAGAAAATCGAATGGAAGGGATAAAGCCTGGAATGTAAAATATTTCGGTATTGGAAATGAAGCATGGGGATGCGGAGGAAATATGACTCCGGAGTATTATAGTAATATATACAGGCAATACGCCACGTTTATCTCCGGATGGAGTAACAATGGAAATCTGTTTCGCGTGGCATCGGGTGCCAACGGGGACGATTTTCACTGGACAGAAGTTATGATGAGGGATATCCCCAGAAATATGATTGAAGGGGTATCTCTTCATTATTATTCTGTTATAGACTGGAATGCCAAGGGGCCTGCAACCGGATTCAGCAGGCAACAATATTTTATGACAATGAAGCGGGCACTCCGGATGGAAGAACTGGTGTCCAAACATGTGGCGATCATGGATAAATATGATCCCGAAAAAAAGACTGCACTGGTAGTAGATGAATGGGGCGGTTGGTATGATGTGGAGAAGGGCACGAACCCCGGATTTTTGTTTCAGCAGAATACCATGCGTGATGCCATGCTGGCCGGGGTTACGCTCAATATATTTAATAATCACTGTGATCGTGTCCGGATGGCCAACCTTGCTCAGATGGTCAATGTACTACAGGCTGTCATCCTTACGAATAAAGAAAAGATCATACTGACTCCTACTTACCATGTCATGGAAATGTATAATGTTCACCAGGATGCCACGATGATTCCCATTGACCTGCGAAATATTTTTTACAAAGAGGGAAATGATAGTCTGCCGGCCATTTCAGTATCTGCGTCCAGGAATCAACAGGGATTGACGCATATATCACTTGTAAATATTGATCCTGCAAAAACAAATACAGTGCATATTCAAATGGAAGATCCGCAGTTGACATTGGATGGTGGAAGAATTCTTCAGTCAGCCGATATACAGGACTTCAATGATATCGGGGAACCTGGAAAAATTGAACCCCGGCCGTTTTCCGGAGTCGTGGTTAAAGGAAAGGAATGGCTTATCAGTTTACCAGCCGCGTCTGTTGTCGTATTAACGTTTCATTAAGTCTGATGGAATACAATTGACGACCGGTTGATAGTGTGTGATAATAGAAAATCGTTTGTAAAAGACTTATGATAAAATGGGGAAGACAATAAATCAGGCAGATTATTTGTGGTTTTAACAGAAGAAAATAAATGAATGAAAGTTTTCATCAGCAGGAAAATTCCGGAGGCAGGACTACAATATTTGCGGGAAGCATCTGTTGAGATTTCGGAGTGGACGGAAAAAAGAGACCTACTGCCCGGCGAGTTAATAGCATTTTGCAGGGATGCCGACGCATTTTTGAGTGCGGGTGGGAATAAGATTGACAAAACTTTTCTGCATGCTGTTAGACATCTGAAAGTGATCAGTCTGCACAGTGTGGGATATGATAATGTGGATGTCGCCGCTGCAACTGAAATTAAAATGCCGATTGGAAACACCCCTGGCGTGTTAAGTGATGCTACCGCAGACATTGCGTTTTTATTAATGCTGGCGACATCCCGTAAGGCTTTTTATATGAGCAGAATCATTGAACAGGGCGGTTGGGGTTTCTTTGAACCGACGGCTAACCTGGGAATTGATATCCGCGGGAAAACGCTGGGCATTTATGGGTTGGGTAAAATTGGATTTGAACTGGCCAGGCGGGCCACTGCGGCCTTCGGAATGAAAATCATTTATCATAACCGCAGTCACAATGAAGATGCGGAAAAAGAATTACAGGCCCGGTGGGTATCATTTGAAGAATTACTTCAATACAGTGATGTGCTCTCCGTTAACACAGCGCTGACAGCGGAAACCAAAGGAAAGTTCGATAAAGCCGTTTTCGCGAAGATGAAGCCCACAGCTATTTTCATCAACGCAGCACGTGGTTCAATACATAATGAAACCGACCTGACGGAAGCGCTTGAAAATAAAATTATCTGGGGGGCCGGTCTGGATGTAACGAATCCTGAACCCATGCGACCCGATCATCCACTGCTTTTTATGCCGAATGTATGCGTTCTTCCGCATATCGGTTCTGCTACGGAAGAAACCCGTGCGGCCATGTCGCTGCTCGCAGCAAAAAATATCGTCGCCGGTTTGAAAGGGGAGAGATTGCCGTTTATCGTGAACCCGGAAATCTATGCGTAAAGCTCAAAGCGCAAAGCTTAAGGCTATTTAAGTTGAAGATTAAATTTTTTATCAAATATATATAACCGAAACAAAGTTTTTGCAGATGAGTAGAAGGCCTTAAGCTTTGCGCTTTACGCTTTCGGCTTATTATGTGGTTTGAGATTAAAGATCCTCGAAATATTGAATCCGAAATAAACATCTCCATTTCCCCAGCTTCCGGTAGTCTGACCAATATATTGCGGTTCGTTCATGGTTTGTGCATTGGTGAAAACAAGCTGGAATACATGTCCCCCGGTTTCAATGTCCCAGCCAAATGAAAGTGTATTATGTAACGGTAATCCGGTATACGAGCTTAGCTGGTTTGGAAATAAATAGTTGTATTCTGCCGTAATAGCCATTCGTTTGGTTATTTTAAACCGGCCGCCGGCACAAAGGGCGAAAACATTATTATGGTCAATGGAGGAGTCGACCAGATTGTAATGGATAAAAGTAGGTGTGATCTGCAGGGATAGCTTGCTGCTGAATTTCCTGGCGATCAGGATCTGTGCCGAATAGGCCAAACGATATTCACTTTTGAAGACACTTTTCTGGATGGAGTCTGTAATTTTTTCCGTGTAATAACTGGTCGTTCCCAGCAAAGCAATAGAAATAGGTACACTGGCCGGATTCTCCGTTTGTCTTAATAATTTGTATTTCACATAACCGTCAAATGTTTCGAATACAGAACTTCTGCCGATGCCAACTGAAAGACGGTCACTGATGCCATAGTCCAGGCCCAGCCTGAGTGTCGCAAAATCTAAACCCCAAAGATTATAGGCGCCTTTGTTTATGGTTCCGAACCTGTGCTGAATTTCAAAATTCAGTGCGCCGGCCGCGGGAGCCTCAATTGTTTTCATATTTACGATGTACAAAGCCTTAAACGTTCCGGTAACATAATGTGTCCCGCCTGCAGCCGATAATGAGTCACTAATGGAGCGGAGTAGGCTGTCCTGCGCCTTTGTCTGCGATAAGAAGACTAAACATATCAGGCTAAAATAAATCTTTCGCATATATATATTTATTTATGAATTTCGCGTCCAGACAATTTGAACCTTCACATCGATTTCCTTCGCAATCTTATCTCTCACCACACCGGGAATGGTTATCTGATAATCTTCTGGTTTGACTTTAAATGCGGAAGAACCAGTAACCTTTCCGTTTTTTACTTCGAGTTGTCCGGTGGTTTCCAATGTCTTTGTTACTCCATGTAAGTTGAGATCCCCTTTTACAACCACCTGATAAATGCCGTCTTTTGATAAATCCATATCTCCCGTACAGGTACCCGAAAAAGTTGCTTTCGGAAATTTGTCACTTTCCACATAATTCTCATTAAAATGCACCTGCATCAGTTCTTTTGGAAAAATGAATCCTTTCAGAAGAACGGCAAAGGCCATATGATGACTGGCAGGATCCAGCACTGCATATACCTGGTTATTTTCACCCTGAATATCTTCAAAAGGGGTTTTAGAATAAAAACCAATAAATCCTGTTTTTGTCATATAGTTCTGACAAAAACCCTTATTGGAAAAGAAAACAGTAAGCAGAAAAACACAGCACTTCAAACGCATGATCATTCAGATTTAATTATTTGGAGACCCTTGCAGTGTCCAATCCAGGATTTTATTAATGGTGCAATCATCGAGCTTTTGCTTGTCATACGGCATGGGGACGTATCCGGGCAGATGTGCAACGTTTCCGTAGAGTTTGCCATTCAGTGCATAGGGTTTGATATTGTCGTAACCCTCCAGTAGTATACCTCCACTTCCGGCCGTAT
>DASSGT010000395.1:0-2532 GCA_035693345.1 Puia sp.
GAAAAAGCTTTTGCAGGATTTATTTTGAAAATACCGTCAAGTTCAGCGGACGTAAAGCCATTTTGCTGAAGTAAGGGAATGAGCTGGGTCGAGATACAACTATATGGCTTAAAGTCCCCGCCATTTGGCTCACCGACGTGATACCAACCGGAATCCTGTGAGACCAGCACCTGCCCAAGCAGTCCGTTTGCTTTCATACGTTTCAGGTAAATTAAATTATCCTGAAGTGTAGCCGGGTTAACACCATCAAATGACACCCATCCGTTTAGTTTTGCAGCGCGGATATGCATCTCACTGTCGGGTTCGTTTTGAGCATGAACCCAAACTTTTGCAGCCGGGGCTACACCCAGCTTCTTCAGGATATCCAATTGCTCAAAAGCAGCTGCTCCGTCTCCCGTATGTATGGCAATCGTTAGCCCAGTCTCTAGATGTGTAATACCTGCTGCACCGACCAGTTTACGCTGCATGGGTGTCAGCGGACCCTTGTCGGTACTTGTCTTGATTAAACCGGGTTTAACAGACGTACCCTCGATTCCGTTTTTCCATTCACTGATCCACCGGTCGGCCAATTGACGGGCAGTTTCATTATACGCGTGGGCTGGTACAAATTTTTCATTTACAGCGCCGTAATAGCCGGTGGGGGTCATGATATTCATGCCGGTCATATCGGAAATACGTTTCAGTATATTAACATCCCTTCCCAGATAAGCAGGGCCACAATCGATAAACGTGTTAACGCCCTTTTCTTTTATGTCCTTTATAAATGGCAGGGCAACCATCACAACTTCGTCCGGATTATATCTATCCCTGCTGAATTTGTCAGCGCCGATAAAATCTGCCATGATGTGCTCATGCGTTAATGTGAACCCCATCTTTTGCGAAGACAAAGGCCCGTTCACTGTCATTACTATTTCATCGTCGACGTTAAAACTCTGGAGCAGAAAACTTCCGGCGCTTAAAATAAAACTGTCACTAATAAATTTTTTTCTTGATATTTTCATTACAACGACTTTCCACCACAAAGATGACCCTAAAACACCCATGAAAATTGTACAAAAGCGAACTGTCAGCAGAGAATAGCTAAAATCCTAAATATATTTCAGAGGCTTAGAAAATATCGATTGATCGGGGATTTAGAAAGAGAAAACTGTGATGGAGCAAAACCGGTGAACTGTTTAAAATCCCGGATAAAATGAGCCTGATCAAAATAACCTGCCTTGTAGGCAAGAGAAGTGAGTGAACCTGTCCTTTCACCTGATAAATCCTGCAGCGCATGCTGAAATCTTACTATTTTAATGAAGTACTTCGGACTGTAGCCTATTTTTTCCAGAAAGATTTTTTGCAGATAGCGGTTGGAAATATTGCATTCTCCAACTAATTGATCAAGGTCTGCCTCCGCCTTTTTTCTTACGATGTAATCGGTTGCATATGCGGCAATTTTGTCCCTTACCGGATTTACAGATTTGTTCAGCAGGCTGATGAAATAAGAATTGACTCCTGTAATAAGATTCTCTATCCTGTTTTCGAAGATGCAGTTATTTACAAAGTCTATAAATGTTTTGCTAAAAAATGTGTCCAGGGCGATGGCCCGGTCATTCAGGCTATTCATCGGAATTTTAGTAAAAGAATGAAATGCATGGGGTAAAAACCAGATACCGAAGCTTCTGCCTTCACCCCTGGCCTTCATGGTAAGCGGACGGGTAATTTGGCCGATAATCTTTGCAGAACTCTCCTTTTCATTGTCCCGGTAGAAATCGAGCCCGACATGAAAAACTATTTCCACCGATCCGTCAGGAAAAAACACATCTGTTATATAATCGGTATAGCGGCATTCACTAAACCAATAGCATTTTATAAAAGACTGCAATTGTTCCGAAGGAGAAAAAACTTTCAGGTTCATTTTGCACGTATTGTCTTGTTACGCTCATTACCACCCTGGTCTTTCATTTGCTAAATTTCGAAAAATAATGATAGAATTCATTATTGTTTATAGTTTCTTTGTTATTCTTTTATCACCTCTAATTGATGATCCATAGAATTTTTACCAGGAACACCATACCAATCATCATCATCGGCATGATGTTTTTTGTATTTGGCTTTGCCACCTGGATCAACGCGATGCTGATTCCCTATTTTAAAATTGCCTGTGAGCTGACGCACTTTCAGTCGTACCTGGTGACATTCGCTTTCTATATTTCCTACCTGGTCATATCCGTTCCCTCCTCCTTCCTGTTGAAAAAGATCGGATTTAAGAAAGGAATGATGATCGGTTTCTGGATCATGGCGGCGGGCGCCTTTGTCTTTATTCCGGCCGCCCAAACCCGCACCTACGGCTTGTTTCTTTGCGGACTGTTTTTAATAGGCATTGGTTTGTCCGTTCTTCAAACGGCCGCCAATCCCTATGTTACCATTCTTGGGGCGAAAAACAGGGCGGCACAGAGAATCAGTATCATGGGTATTTGCAATAAGACCGCGGGAATTATCGCACCGCTTCTGCTTGCCGCAGCGATCCTCCGGCCTGGCGACAATATG
>DASSGT010000396.1:0-2180 GCA_035693345.1 Puia sp.
GAGCGGGAACGGTCGGATGACTCCGAACGATCATAATAACCGGTTTTCAGATTTTTATTCGCAGGCAGGACGGGCGATACTGTTTGTAGTTATATTATTCCAGGTGCATCTAGTGAGAGCACAGTCAACACCTGATTCCAGCATGTTGAAAGATACTGTTTCCGCCAGGTCTTTGCAGAAAGACACATCTGTTTTGAAGACCGTTGTCAGAAAGCCGGCAAAACTTTCTGGCGATACAATAGCTGTGTTTCATACAGATACTTTGCGATATAGTGCAAAAAAACCGACAGACTATAAGCACATCCCAACAGAATGGGCCGATCTTTTAAAAACCCAGCCTTTCTTCAATTTTTTTGGCAAGGCTGTTTATATGCGGTCAGAAAAATATGAACGGGAATCTTATGATACGATGTTTTATTTGCTGATCCTGATGTTATTTTATTTTGCCGTTGTCAAATTATTTTTCGGAAAATATCTGGCTAATGTGCTGACTCTTTTTTTCAGGGCCTCAATGAGACAACAGCAATTGCGTGAACAGGTTTTACAATCTCCTTTTCCATCACTTTTACTCAATAATCTGTTTGTGATTTCGGGCGGTTTGTATGGTGCTTTTCTTCTTCGATTTTATAAATTCGGTAACCCGGATGACTTCTGGATATACTTCCTGTATTGTGCCGTACTGCTGGCAGTTTTGTACCTTTTGAAATATCTGCTGATCAGAATGACCGGCTGGATCTTTAATATCAGCCGAACCGCCGAAACCTACCTGTTCGTGGTATTTTTGACGAATAAGATCATCGGTATTTTCCTGCTGCCATTTCTGGTACTTATTTCCTTCTCCGGGCCTGTTATTTCTGTCATTGCAATAACTCTTTCCATTATAATGACCTGTGTGTTTTATGTCTACCGGTTCCTGGGGGCTTATTCAATTCTGCACAAAGAAATAAAAATCAGTGGTTTACACTTTATTCTGTACCTTTGCGCTTTCGAAATAGCCCCTCTGCTATTGATTTACAAAGTGTTAGTTAATTATTTGGAAAAAGCTTATTAATTTTGCGAACGCATTTTTCTAATATATTATACATTGATTAAAAATAGGGATAAAAAGGATATTGCCGTGATGTCTGAAACTGCAGTAAAAAAGATTTTAATCACCCAACCCCGACCGGAATCTGATAAGTCTCCATATTTTGACCTTGCGAGGAGGCACGACGTGGAGATGTGTTTTCTGCCCTTCATCAGGCTTGAAGGCATTCCTTCAAAGGATTTCAGGCGCCAGAAAGTAGAAATCGGTACTTATTCCGCCGTGATTTTCACCAGCCGTCATGCCATCGACCATTTCTTCAGGACGGCAGAAGAGATGAAAATTACTATTTCACAGGATACCAAATATTTCTGTATCACGGAGGCGGTTGCACTCTATCTGCAGAAATTTATCCTATATCGAAAGCGGAAAGTTTTTTATGGTTCAGACGGAACCAATAAAAGCATGCTGGACGTTATTAACAAACACAAAGAGAATGAAAAATTTTTGTACCCTACTTCTGAATTTCAACAGGACAATGAGATTGTAAACTGGCTCAAGAGCAATCATTGCGAATACGCTACTCCCTTTATGTACCGCACCATCAGTAACGATATCCGGGAAACATTCAGTCCAAACACATTTGATATCATTTGTTTTTTCACTCCCAGTGGCGTAAAGAGTTTATTTGATAATTTCCCCCAATTCAAACAAAATGGAACATTGATTGGCGCTTTTGGAACCAATACAACCCGGGCAGCTGAGGAAGCAGGACTTGTGCTTGAGATTAAGGCACCCGAACCCTCTGCCCCCAGTATGGTTTCGGCATTGGAGAAATATCTTGCTGCCAGAAAACGACTCTGATTTTTTATTTTTTTTTAAAAACTTTTTTTCGATTTCAACGTTATCGGAGCCCGGGATACGCCGGGCTTTTTGATTCAATATCCTCATAGAATCACCGGGAATGATAGTTATTTCTGATATATAAAAATTCCTCATTGCCCAATCGATTATCAAAAGAATCAAGTCCTTATCTACTTCAGCATGCACATAATCCCGTGGATTGGTTTCCATGGGGTGATGAAGCCATTCGAAAGTCGAGAGACGAGGACAAGCCCATGCTTGTGAGTATTGGATATTCAGCATGTCATTGGTG
>DASSGT010000397.1:0-2352 GCA_035693345.1 Puia sp.
GAACAATCTCACCATTTTTCTTCTGGCTGAAATTCCAGGCACCATAATGCGTATGAACAATTTGTCCCTTGCATTGATCAACCGCTTCGCGAATATATTCATCACTCTGGCGTTCGTAGAATAGCGGCACATCCATGCACAGCTTTACATTTCTGCGGTCAATTTCCTGCATCATTGTCAGCGTATCCTCATATCCCTTCGACAATACCGGCGCGTGATTCTGCAATGCCAGTGTAATACCCATGTCGGCCGCCATATCGGCCACTTCGCGGATACCTTCCACACAATGGTTCCATCTGCGGAGTTCGGCTGGCCATAACCGTTTGTAATAGTTTCCTCTTTCAAACTGACCATAGAGGGCAATATCCTCTTCATCATTGATCAGTCCGGGCCAGGCAGCAAAAACCTTTACCAGACTAACTTCCAGGTCCCTGGCCATTTCCAGCACATAGCGCATCATGGCCAGATTATTTTCCCTTTCTTCCATATGCTTTCCGGCAAAATTCGACATGCTTTCAACCGCACACAAAGCAATACCTTCGTCAGCAGCCAGATTTTTTATACGGCTACGCTCTGCTTTATTCAGGTCGAGCGGTGAAGCAACGGGACGTTTGGTTTCTATAGCGATCGCATCAAAACCAAAATCTTTGGCGCGATGGATCTGTTCTTCGAGAGATAATGCTCTTCCCTTGTAAAACAGTCCACCATAGGTTACAGTTAATAAGGCAAATTTCATATGGCTTGATTTGCGTGATTGTTACTGTAATATAATAATTTTTTCACGGGTTCTTTTCTGAAGTGAGAATGCGCAGACTCTCACCGCATGTATCTGTTTAATGTATTCAGCGTTCTCTTGTTTTTTTGATCGCTTTTATAATGAGAATGATCAGACCGGTTGCCAGGAACAGAATAGCAGGTGTTCTGGTTGTTGAAATGGGTGACGCCTTTTTGTAATGCAACGCACCGAATAAATTCAAAATACCTAAAATGATAAATCCAAATGCTATCACGGTGCCCAGGCTGACAGACCTTTCTTTATCGCTCATTGTTTCTGTTTGTACTGAATGATGGAGAAAATTAGAATTTAAAAATGACTTGACCGAAGAGAACAAATGTAAAGAGTATCATAGCGTAAGCGTAATATGAAGTATTTATTATAATATGCTAATAATCAATATATTGTATAATTAAATAATAAATTTTCTTCGTGCAATAAATCAGTCAGCGGGTTGTTTTATTAAGAGCGGTTGAGTATTTTGTATGGCTGTTCGCGATATACAAAATAGTCGCATTCGTTAATTAAAATCCAATGAAAACCCGACTGCGGAAAATCATCTTCCGGTTTCTGATCCTGCCCGTCATTTCCCTCATCGTATTAGTGCTTGCGGCCACTGCCATTTTATATAATCAGCAACAACGCCTGGTGAAACTCGCCATTGTTGAACTGAATAAACAATTACCCGGAGAACTCGTCGTGGGAGGCAGTGATATTTCCATCTTTCAAAATTATCCCTACATATCCATTGCCGTAAAAAACGTACGGCTTTTTGAAGCCAAGGACACGACCGGCAAAACCATCTTTGAAGCAGAAAAGATTTTCGTTGGCTTTAACCTGACAGACATTCTGAAACAGCAATATCACGCGAAAGTGATTCTGCTGAAGAATGGCTGTATCGATATCGTAAAAGATAACGGGAAAATGAATATTCTCGAAGCCATTCACCAAAGCAGGGATACTGCTACTTCGACTGTCGACACCACCAAAGCGCTTGACCTGGTTCTGAAGAAACTGGTTTTAAAAAATATGGATATTTCTTTTTTTGACAAGCAAAGCCGTGAACAGGTCCATACACATATCGACAGGATCCAGTCATCCTTCAGCAGTGACAGTCTTCAGCTGGATGGTGATCTGCAGGGAGCCATGGTGGTAGATTATATCTGGCCAGGTGACAGTTCGCTGTTAAGACACAAGAGGCTGGAAACAGACATCAGATTGTCTTATAACAAAATGTCCGGGATGCTCGCGTTGCAGGAGGGCAAACTAAAACTGGAAGATGCGATGTTTAATATCACCGGAACTGCTGACCTGCTGCACGACAACCAGGTAGACCTCAAGTTCTCCGGAGACAAAACGGATTTCAGACAGCTGTTTGCCTTTGCTCCGGAAAAACTGGCGAAAGAACTAAAACATTTTAAGTATGACGGGCATATGGACTTTAAGGGAACCGTAAAAGGAAAACTGCAAAACGGAAAGATGCCACGCATCGATCTCTCCTTCTCCTGTAAGAATGGCTGGCTGCATAATACAGAATCCAAAAGGAAACTGGATTCGCTTGCCTTTAAAGGATACTA
>DASSGT010000398.1:0-5082 GCA_035693345.1 Puia sp.
ACTCCAGATATAGTTTTTTCCCGGCAACAAACCATCCAGCATGATATAACTCACGGTGGTATTGGCAGTACCCGTATAGTGCAGGTCATTCATGGTGAATTTTCCTTCCAGAGATGTATTGGAAACCAGGTTATATTTTACATCCGTGTTTATAGCGCTTGAATAAGATGTCTCACCGCCATACGACGGATCATTTTTTTGCGGATTATAACTATAACCAACGGTAATGCGCATATTCGCATGACGGGTATAACTCAGATCCGGCGCAATGGAATACTGTTTTATATTGTAGTTGGTATTATCAAATTTCGTGTTTGTGGTTAACAGAGAACTGTAACCCTGTTTCAGAATCGCATTCATCAAAAAAGAACGGCTGATATTCCATCTCGTACGAAGATTCCATTCATTGAGTGACTGCGTCTGATACCCATACGTCAGCAGGGCCTTGGTCACATTCCGGTTATTACTGATATCAAAACCCCATTTCGGATTCAGTTTATTAAAGGAAAAAGAATTCACAAAAATAGAACTACGGCTGATCAGCGAAGTGTCATTCAAAGGGGATTTAAATGGATTGAGCTGAATAAAACCGGTGGCCACCAGCTTCTGATTCAGTTGCAGGGATGATTGAAAAAAGAGGTTTGATAAAAACTTTTTAAATCCGACAGCCTTGGTGCCCAGCAGCATACGCGGATTCAGCATAATGCTATAGTTGAATGTATTATAATTTGCTTTTACAAAAACATTCGTCGGTGTGTAGATCCTGATATAAGTCGCCTGATCGGGAAATTGTGCGATCACAAACTCATTAAGCTGCTGTATGCCATCATTATTCAGATCAATCCAGGTATACTGACCGGTACCGGCCGGTACCGCCACATAGGTATAATTTCTTTTTTGCTCCTGTCCAGATCCCACTTCATATAATGCATTCGCGGCCACCATGCTCTTCCACTCGTGCATCGAATATTCCACGCGGCCCAGCAAACTCTTATCAGCCTGCTGCGTACTCACATTCGGATTCACCACCTGAAGGCTCCGGTATGTCGCATTGACCGTCACCTGTTCATTTTTATTTTTTGTAAGTGTGGTGTATACATTCACATTCTGGCTGCGATTGGCCAGCTCAAGATTTTTTCCGTAAGGATAGGCATCCTGACGATAGAAATAACTGGCACCCCATTTATTCGGATTTTTCTCCGGTGATTTCAGATAGGCCTGCAGAATGGTAAATGAATAACTGTCCGTCGAAACAGAATCTGTTGTCTTGCTCCTCTGCACATTCTGTTCCATCGAGAAATTGATACCGGTCGTATAGTTGCCGAATTTCTTGAGTACTTTGGAAATATCGGCCGTGGGACGGAAAAGATATCCGTCATTGATTGATCCACGATCTACTGTATAATAAAGCTGGTCATTGAAATGCCATCCGCTGGCTGTATTCAATGTATGACCGATGATATTACGAATACCGGTAAAATCTTTATTACGGTTATAGCCCGATAGTTCATAATGAATTTCATTTTTCTTTTTATCAGTCAATTGGAAGGCAGCTTTATAATACGTTTCATTGGCCTTGGGTAACTGTAAAGGCAGTCCCCAGTCGCGAAGAAATTCAATCGGACGTATCGGCTCTATGGGTGAAAAGCGTATATCGTTGTATTCATAATTCATATACGAACTGATCGTCCATCCCGGTAATGAAGTCTTCAGTGCATGCAGGTTCTTTAGAGTCAGTTTGAGTGCACTACCCGCATCATTATTTTTATCGATGGTGGAAAGTGTATTCACGTCATAACGGCTCCTCGCTACATCGGCCGATACGGATGTCTCTTTGGAAACATTGTAATCAATACCCGCTGTGATCACCTGTTGTGTCTTTGGAGTAACCAGGAATTCTGCCGCTTCAAACTGGCCCTGCCTGTCACCATTCGCAGGTGAGATCCACTGATATACATTGCCATTCAGTCCCTGTGAATTCAGAATATAATTTCCGAGCCCCTGACCTACATCAGAAAATGACAGATTATATAAGGGATAGGAACGGTCAGCAGATACGACAAATATGGAATCATGGGTGATCAGTCCGTTCGCCGCTTTATAAGTAGTATCGATCTTCCGGTATAATATATTTCCGACGCCCTGTCCCGTATCAAGCGGCGCTACCGGATAAAAGGCATTCTGAATACTGTCACCCAGTTCATTCAGGAATTTTTTTCTTCCCGCATCCAGGCTCTGCCCGATGGGCGAATTACGCGCATCGCTGTTGCTAAAAACGCCAAACCGGAAGCGAAGATCTTTATTGATCTGCGCTTCGTCCATCAGATACAGATTCACATTGAGATAGGACTGATTTGAATATTCGAACTCCACCTGTATGCGCGAATCTTTTGTGATCATGCGTTTAGGGGTGAACGTTAGCTCCGCGGTGTTGTAGTTGATCACATAATCCTGATCTTCTCCCCTTTGCAGCAGGGCGCCGTCGAGAAATACTTTTTCCGTTCCGGCCAGCACAATAAAATACAGCTCGTTGTTGGCGCCGATGAGACGGTAAGGCCCCTGGTTTCCTTCTTCTCCCTGGAAGATATTCCGGTTGAATTTTCCCTTCGCCACCGCGCCGCTAAACAGTACTTTGTTGCTGGCGGTATTTGAAATCTTCGAAACAGTTTCGAATGTTCCGCCACGAAGTCTTTTATAAAAAGAAAGAAAATAATTATCTGTTTGTCGCAGGTCGATGTCTCCCATACGAAGAGACCAGTTTTTCTTTTTGAACTGAATATAGATCTGGTCAAAATCGCTCAGCTGCGCTGTGGTACCGTCTGGCTGGATTGGAATATTATTATCGGTGATGGCTGCCGCGATTTCAATAGAGTCGGATAAATATCCGCTGATCTGCAGATTGAGATTGGATGTGACCACTGCGTCCTGTGCGTTACCAAAAGAAATAGCGCGGCCAAACGATCCATTGTACGTGATATTACCAAAATTGAAAAAATCCTCCTGGCTGTATTTTGCATCCTTATTATACACGGAGGGTTGCATGATGAATTTATCCATCACTTTATTATAATCCAGTCTTTGCACTACACCATTTAGCTGATAGGGAAAAATGCGATACTGAATAAAAACGCTATCGAGGTTGGGTTTTCGGATCCACGTAATGGTTGAATGAACGTAATCAACGCTATAACTGTTCTCCGGTATACCGGAAACGATAAGTGTTCCGGGAACCATACTAAGGGAGTCCAGTTTTTGTGTTCCGCCTTGCACCGGGACATATTTCCTATGCAGATTGGAGGAAATTTTAGAGGCCGGCGCTGTTTTGGTGACAGGCTGTTGGGCGCTTAACTTATTCAACAACCCACAGAAAATCAATCCTATAAGCAGCCATTTGATCAACGAAAACGGTTTTTCTTAAAACGGGAAACAGGTCATTTATTGTATCAGCGGTCCAGTTCGGCCAGCAATCCCTTAATATCAAGTCCCACAGTGCCCATCAGGAGACCGCCCTTCTCATCCGTCGGCCATTCTTCCCTTGGCCTGTCGCAGTAAAGTTCCACGCCGTTACCATCCGGATCGTTCATATAAATGGCTTCCGAAACACCATGATCCGACATGCCTGTTAGCGGATAATCGGCTTCTATCAGTCTTCTCAGAATAAAAGCCAGATCCTTCCGTGTCGGGTAGAGAATGGCGGTATGAAAAAGACCGGCGGAACGTTGCGGTGCAGGCGGTGCATTTTTACTGTACCAGGTATTCAGGCCGATATGATGATGATAGCCGCCGGCAGAAATGAAAACGGCATCCGTTCCATACCATTGCATGATCTGGAAGCCAAGAAGATCCTGGTAGAATTTCAGCGACCGGGGTATGTCCGCCACTTTAAGGTGCACGTGACCAATGCGGGTTTGTTCAGGTACGACGTATTGATTTGCCACTGGATAAATGTCTTATTGAGTGAAGGTAAAGACATTCTTTCCATCATCCGGGTTGCCTGAAGAAAATGACCGGCTTTAATTGATGATATTGACCGGAGACATGGTACTGTTTATTCCCGCGGCGTGTATTTTCTTCAGATACTCTAATTTTCCGGATACTTCTTTCAGATCGGTGAGAACCTTCTTGGTTTTGGCGAAAACCTCATTGTCTCTAATGGACTTGTCCAGTTGCTTCTCGTAGTAATTTAACTGGACTTCTAACATAACAATTGTCGCGCGTAATTCAGGGTTTTGCATAGCTGATAAATTGGGTTTAGAAATTTATTATCAGTCTGCATAATGTCGTACGGATGTTCGCTTCGTCTTTCTATGCTGTCATTCCATCCATCGTCTATTGTACCCGGGGTAAAAAGAACTGTCGTACGTAAATAACGTTATTGATTTGTATTTATTATGATACAAATCAATTTATTATCCTATGACACTTAGATAATTACACGAAGTAGGTATCAGCCTTAGGCATTTACCAGCTGGGATTGTCCGTACATACTTGAGCGAAGTTGTTTTACGCGTTCATCCGAGAGGTAATCGTCAAAATCAGTCAGGCGGTCAATAGCGCCTGAAGGCGTTATCTCGATCACACGGTTCGCAACAGTCTGCAGGAAGGTATGGTCATGTGATGTGAGCACCACCACACCCTTAAAATTCGTCATGCTTTCATTAAAAGCCTGGATGGATTCAAGGTCAAGGTGATTTGTCGGTTCATCAAGTAAAACTACATTTGGATCCTGTAACATCATGCGGCTGAGCATACAACGTACTTTTTCTCCTCCACTCAATACACCGACCTTCTTCATAACCTCATCCCCGCTGAATAACATCTTGCCCAGGAAGCCCCGGAGGAAGGGTTCGTCCACATCGGTCACATGCGGCGGAACAAACTGCCGCAGCCAATCCATCAGGTTGATGTTTTTATCCAGGAAGAACTGGGAATTATCGTTGGGCAGGTAAGCATGGGTCACCGTGGTTCCCCATTCATAAGTTCCCTTGTCGGCCTTTAATTTACCTGTAATTATCTCGTAGAAGTCTGTGAGTGCTAAGGGATTCTTGCTCACCAGGGCGACCTTGTCTCCCTTATTCAGAC
>DASSGT010000399.1:0-5946 GCA_035693345.1 Puia sp.
TCTTCGGCAGGCATTTGAACAAGTGACAGGTCAGGACCTCAACTGGTATTGGAACCAGTGGTATTTTGGCAGTGGCCATCCGATTTTCGAAATCAATTACAGCTACGACGACGCAAAAAAAACAGCCCTGGTCGTTATAAACCAGGTTCAGAATACCGGGAAAATATTTCGCATTCCCCTGGCTATTGATGTGTATGAAAATGGAACAAAAAAACGTCATTCTGTATGGCTCAATAATGAAAGTGACAGCTTTTATTTCTCTTATACTAAAAAACCGGATCTGATCAATGTAGACGGGGACAAGATCATACTTTGTCAAAAGAAGGATAATAAGACACTTGAAAATTTCATATATCAATATAAACATGCCGGCCTCTATCTGGATCGCCGTGAAGCGATCGAATATTGTTCAGAGCATCAGGACAATGAATTATCGCAATCCTTACTTATACAGGCGATGAAGGACCCATTCTTTGAATTGAGAAATCTGACAATGAATTCTATTGAAATGGACTCACCGTCCATGAAAAAAAAGGTGGAACCCGTTTTACTGGATTTAGCTACCAATGATCCTGACCGGACTGTACAGGCAACGGCAATCGGATACCTGGGTGGCTACAAGAAGGCAGAGTATAAAGACCTCTTTGTAAAAAAAACATCTGACTCTTCATACTCTGTCGCAGGCAATGCACTCACGGCCTTAAGTTATCTGGACGAAGAAAAGGCGATCCAACTGGCAAACCAGTTCTCAACTTCTCCGGCCAGAGGGGATTTACTGGTGGCTATGTCCTCCATCTTTATTAAAGCCGGAGACGTATCCAAATTTGATTTCATCATTGATGGCTATGATAAAATGCCGATGAGTCAGGAGAAATTTGATGAGTTTCCCGAGCTTGCAGCCATGCTATTAAAAGTCCAGGATACGGAACAATTCATGAAAGGAGTAGATGCGCTGGTTCGTTTTCGTGAAGGCATTCCTGCAGACCAAAAAGAGGAACTGAGCAAATTGCTAAATGATAATTTTTTAAAACCCATCGGGCAACGCAAGCAGGCGGCCGGGATGAAAGAACAGGCCGATTATATCCTTTCTAAAGTACCCCAATAAGCCTAAAAAAATGTGGCAAATGTGTCAAGGGTAGAAAATGAGAGAAAATAGAAGTTGAAAAAGGAAATGATAATTTAAGAAAACATCAGCATACTATCATCTCCACCCTTAACACCGCTTTCACTAATTTTATACCCATGACACATTTGACACAATAAAATGGCCCGAACTTACAAACTTTACGCTTTTACCAGCTTCCTCCGGCGCCACCACCGCCCCCGCTTCCTCCACCGAATCCGCCGAAACCGCCTCCTCCGCCGCCGCCGAATCCTCCGCCGCCGCCGGACCAGCCTCCGCTGTCACGCCCCATTCCTCCAAGCATATTTCCAATCAGGAAAGGAAGGACTCCTGAACGGTTAAACATTCCACCACCACCGCCTCTGCCACCGCCCCGGCGGCTGATCAGAACAATGATAATTATAAAAAAGATAATCACACCCAATACGTTTCCGCCCCCGGTTCCGCGTTGTTTGCGCTGATTATATCCCGAAGGAGCGACGTATTCGCCGCGGGATGCTTTGATGATGCCATCTGCTGCCAGGTTAAATCCCTGATAATAGTTTTGCTGCCTGAAATTGGGAACGATTTCTTCTTCCACGATCTGTTTAGCAGTAATATCCGGTACGGAACCTTCCATTCCGTAGCCGGTAGCAATAAAAACTTTGTGATCCTGGATCGCAGCCAGTATAACAATGCCGTTATTCGTTTTTTTATTCCCCACCTTCCAGTCGCGAAGTATTTTCAATGCATAGTCGTCAATGGCATAATCGCCGGTTGTGGGAACTGTTACCACGGCGATCTGAATAGATGTGCTATCGTCGTAAGCGACCAGTTTGCTTTCAAGTTCTTCTACCTGATCAGCCGTCATTACATGTGCAAAATCATTTACCAGCCTGGGTGGGTTAGGCGGAGCCGGAATATTCTGTGCTGTACTAACCAGACAGATAAAAACAAAGAAAGACAATAATAATTTCTTCATGAATGATCAGGCTTTACCTGCCAAAAACAATATCGTCCGGCAGTTCATTAATATCCGTCTGCCGATCATATGGAAAATGAAATTTCAGGGCCGCACCAATATCAAGTATAACTTTAACGGTGGCATCGGCGTAATGAGAATCCTGAAAATGAGTCAGCATGTGGATCACTTCTTTTCTCCAGAATTCTTCTCCCACTTTTTCATGAATCGCATAATCGCCGAAAATTGCCAGCTGCCGGTCCTTCACTGCGAGGTAGATCAGCACGGCGTTGTGGCCGCTGGTTTCACCCATTTTCAAAATGGTAAATACTTCTGCTGCCCGGTCAAGCGCCTCTACAAAACGACAACGGCTCTCGACATATACCCGAATCTCGCCGCTGGTCTGCTGTTCCGCTTCCCGGATGGCAGAAACGATCCTGTTTTTTTCTTCTGTAGAAAAAAAATCCTTTTTTGAAAGAAATGGAATTTTCAACACCTGGGTTTAAGTCTATGATCAGAATTTCACTTCCGGAGCCTTTTCGGACCCTGGATCAGATTGGAACGGAGCTTTTGCGTGGAAGCCAAACATTCCTCCGAAAATATTATTCGGAAAACTTCTGACAGTCTGATTGTACTCCTGCACAGCAGCATTAAAGTCATTCCTTGAAACTTTTATTCGGTTTTCAGTCCCTTCTAACTGAGCTTGTAAATCTCTGAAATTCTGGGTTGCTTTAAGATCGGGATATGCTTCGGCAACTGCAAGCAGTCTACCTAATGCGCCACTCAGGCCGGCCTGTGCCTGCTGGAATTTAGCAAGATTTTCGGGAGTAAGGTCATTGGCATTGATCTGCACCTGGGTAGCCTTTGCACGGGCTTCTACCACATTGGTTAAGGTAGTCTGTTCGAAATTCGCCGCTCCTTTCACCGTGTTCACCAGATTAGGGATCAGATCACTTCTCCGCTGATAATCACTCTGCACATTGGCCCACTTGTTTTTTACATTTTCATCTTTTGCGACCAGGTTATTATACCCATTGCAGGCGCAACCGCCAAAAAGCAGGATAACAGCTACTATAATAATGAGCGAGAGATTACGCGTACTCATAACGATGTGGTTTTTTTGTTAGATGTTAAATGTAACAATTTCCAAAGAAAGAAGTTCGGGTCAGAATACTGAAGTTCGGGTCAATACATTTTAGGAGCCTTGATTGATAGCCGCAATGCCCGGCAGTTCTTTCCCTTCAAAATATTCCAGCATGGCGCCGCCGCCCGTTGACACATAACTCACTTTTTCAGCCAGGCCAAACATATTTACAGCGGCTACGGAATCTCCGCCACCTACCAGAGAAAAAGCGCCGTTTTTAGTAGCATCAGCCACAGCGATGGCAATCGCTTTGGTACCATGACGGAAACTTTCCATTTCAAAAACCCCCATGGGCCCATTCCAGAGAATAGTTTTCGATCTTTTGATAACATTGCAAAATTGTTCTGCTGCGTTCGGTCCGATATCCAGTCCCATCCATCCGTCGGGTATATTATTACTTGGAGCAGTAGAGGTCTGGGCGGCCGCATCAAATTTATCAGCTATGATTGAATCCGATGGAAGATGGATACAAACGCCTTTGGCTTCGGCTTTCTTTAATATCTCCAGTGCGGTCTGGATCCGGTCGTCTTCACAAAGCGATTTTCCTATATTTCCTCCATCCGCTTTCATAAAAGTATAAGCCATTCCACCCCCGATAATAATATCAGTCGCCTTCTCCAGCAGGTTTTCAAGAATGAGCATTTTATCAGAAACCTTCGCTCCGCCGATGATGGCTACAAAAGGCTTTTTCGATTCGTGTAAGACTTTTTCAGCGCTCTTTACCTCCGATTCCATCAGAAGGCCAAACATTTTCCTGTCGGCAGGGAAAAATTTGGCAATGATAGCCGTTGATGCATGTGCCCTGTGTGCTGTGCCAAATGCGTCATTTACATAGACGTCTCCCAATACTGCCAGTTTTTTAGCGAAATCTTCATCGCCTTTTTCCTCTTCTTTATGAAAACGAAGATTTTCGAGCAATAAAATCTCTCCGGGTCTGAGCAGGCTGGCGGTTATGTTGGCCCTTTCTCCGATGCAGTCATCGGCGAATAAAACAGTTTTACCTCCCAGCAGTTCCGATAAATGTTTAATAAGGTGTTTGAGGGAGTATTTGTCGGATGGACCATCTTTTGGCCGTCCGAGATGTGACATGAGGATAACTGATCCGCCGTCCTTTAATATTTTTTCTATTGTGGGTATTTCTGCCCGCATCCGGTTATCGTCGGTAATGACAAATTTATCGTCCAGGGGAACGTTAAAATCAACCCGCACCAGGGCTTTTTTGTCTTTGAAATCGAATTTGGAAAAGCTGGGCATATCTCAGTTATTTAAAGGAGTAGTGAAAAAAGTATGCCCCGCTTCGTCTATTATTGTATCAGCGAAGCGGGACATAACTTATGATTATTATTTGCTGATCAGACCGGCGAAATAATGAACCGTACGCACCAGCTGACTCACATAACTCATTTCATTATCATACCAGCTGACTGTTTTTACCAATTGTTTGTCACCTACTGTAATGACCTTGGTCTGTGTGGCATCAAAGAGTGAACCGAAATGACTGCCAACCACATCGCTACTCACGATTTCATCTTCTGTATAACCATAGCTTTCATTGCTGGCTTCTTTCATAGCCGAATTGATTTCTTCTACTGAAACTTTCTTATTTAAAATGGTCGTCAGTTCAGTCAATGAACCGGTAATCACCGGAACACGTTGTGCATTTCCGTCTAATTTACCTTTTAGTTTGGGAAGAACCAGGCCAATAGCCTTTGCTGCTCCTGTACTGTTGGGCACTATGTTTTGAGCAGCAGCTCTCGCGCGGCGCAGATCTCCTTTCGGATGTGGTGCGTCCTGTGTATTCTGATCATTCGTATAGGCATGCACGGTAGTCATGAATCCCATTTCGATACCGAATTTCTTATCCAGTACGTCTGCCATCGGGGCCAGGCAATTCGTTGTACAGGAAGCACAACTGATAACCGTCTCTTTACCATCCAAAATTTGATGATTCACGTTGAAAACAATCGTCTTCAAATCACCGGTTGCAGGAGCTGAAATCACGACACGTTTTGCGCCACCTTTTAAATGTAACTCAGCTTTTTCCTTGTCAGCAAAAAAACCGGTGCATTCAAGCACAACATCCACATCATGATTTTTCCATGGAATTTCAGCCGGATTTTTCTGTGCATATATTTTAATTTCCTCTCCGTTTACAGAGATGGAATTTTCGGAATGTTTTACATCTTCATTAAAGCGTCCCTGTGCACTGTCATATTTTAACAAGTGCGCCAATACCGCAGGACTGGTCAAATCATTGATCGCGACGATATCAATACCTTTCATATTATAGATCTGGCGATAAACCAACCGTCCGATCCTGCCGAAACCATTGATCGCAACTTTTACTGTGCTCATAGCTTATTGTTTAATTTTTAGGATGCAAAGTTACGAAACAAAAACATTTGGGAAGTTATCGCCACAGCCTATATCTTTGCAGACCCTAAACGGTAAAAAATCGTTGGGTTTCAGTGTTAACGCCGCGTTGGTCAAGGGGTTAAGACGCATCCCTTTCACGGATGAATCACGGGTTCGATTCCCGTACGCGGTACTTCCTTCTATTTTCCGACAAAATGCAAATGATTCTTATCCGTCCCGCCTTGGTTGGGACGGATTTTTAATTATGTTATATGTGATCAGGCATTATAATTCCTCCTGCCCGGCATTGATATCTGTTGTTTTTGATTTAAATAACATTAGAAATGAAAATCTTTTACACGTCTGTCCTGTTTTTTTCGATCA
>DASSGT010000400.1:0-2597 GCA_035693345.1 Puia sp.
CGTTGTTTCCGACAGTCCAGATGGCTAAACGATTAACATTTAATATCATTACCGGCAACGATCCCCGACTCGGGATGTGTTACTATTATTCACCTCATTTTGATCTGAATATATGGCGCCGGTCGTCTTCGCTTACCGGAGAGCGAACCAAAAAGGACCCGGCCTTCAGAGGTTTTCGCCAGAGCAGCAGCCGGTTGAAGGAAGCTTCCCCCATCGCGGCTGCGCTGTACAAACTGGTACCCGGACAGGTAAAACAGTATGCCTTATACAGAACTTTAACGGGTGAAGCGATCAAAATGCTGAAGGAAGGAATGGCAGCAGGTCTCATTACCGAAACCCTGAAGAAAAAATATATTGATCCGCTCCTGGATGCACCGAAAACAAACGCCAAAAATAAAGTAGAAGAGGCCGTGATAAGGGACAGCGTAAAAGGGATGACCGATTTTACTTCATATCCTCCAATTCCTTCAGGAGTGAGAAAAATTACAAGAGCACGCCGCGCTATTTTGCTTCAAAAAATCACAGAAGGTCAGACAGAAGCGGAATATTTTTCTTCGATCGACACAGATCCTTTGCCGCAAGCCGGCAAAAATGTTTTACCATCTAACAAACCGGATCCCTCGGAAAAGCCGACGCCTCAAACAAAAACCACCAGTGGACTGATATATCTTGGCCGTCTACCCGAATGCAAAAAGCTCAAAATCTGGCTGCGACCGGTCGATTCTTCATTTGCCATTTAAATATTCTTCATCCGTTACCTGTTCCATCCAGTCAACAGGCGATCCATTTAATTTTTCCTGTATAGCTATATGACTCATGGCTGTCTTATCAGTAGCACCATGCCAATGCTTTTCTCCCGGACCAAAATAAACTGCGTCGCCCGGAAAAATTTCCTGTTTCTTTTCACCCTCGCGTTGCACCCAGCCCGATCCTGCAATAATGATCAGAGATTGTCCAAACGGATGGGTATGCCAGGCCGTGCGGGCGCCGGGTTCAAAAGTCACTAGTGCCATAGAAACCCGGGATGGCTCCGGGGGACTCACCAGTGGATCAATTCTGACCGATCCAGTAAAATATTCTGCGGGTCCTTTCCCTGAAGGTTGTGAGCCAACGCGTTTAATAATCATCTTATTTATTTTACTCTGTGAACAGCAATACCAGTGCCTCATTATACAGTAAATCCTCCATCCACAACCAAATTGTGACCCACTACCATACTGGCCGCATCGCTGCAAAGAAATAAAACGACGCTGGCAATTTCCTCTGGCCGTCCCAAACGACCTATTGGAACATGCGTCAACATCTCATCAAGAATTTCCTTTTGACCGGCGGCAACCATCTGGTCTGACATCGCGGTTTGAAAAAGGCCGGGACTGATGCAATTAATTCGAATTCCCTGAGCCGCATATTCTAAAGCAGCACTTGTGGTTAATCCGATCACCCCGTGCTTGGCTCCGTGATAAACGCCGCGTTGTGCACCGCCCCGGATACCGCCAATCGAAGAGCAGTTTACGATCGCTCCATATTTCTGTTTTCGCATATGTTGCAACTCATATTTCATACAACTCCAAATACCTTGATAGTTTATGCTGGTGACCCGGTCAAAATCATGGCGGTTCTGATCGGCAGCGTCCGCCAGTTCATTTTGTACACCGGCGTTATTATAAGCGAAATCCAGACCGCCAAATGCATCTACGGTACGAGTGACCATTTCCTGCACTTGTTTATCATCGGAAACATCGCATTGGATAGCCAGTGTTTGAAAACCATCCCTCTTCAATTGATCCGCGGCAGTCCGGACTGATTTTTCATCCCAATCGGCCAGGGCAACAGCTGCGCCGGCGACTGCAAACGCTTTCGCGGTCGCAAATCCCAATCCCGAAGCAGCTCCGGTTACGAGTGCAACTTTATCCTTCATAGTGTTCATATATGTTCCATTTATTTATAGTACAAAAGTCTCCTTTTCGCACATCCTGTTTTTATACAGGATATCGGATTATCTACCATTTTTACTGATTCTGGGCCGTAAGGATTGGCCGGTCTGAAATAAAGGATAATTTTATAATCATCAAAAGAACCTCTTAATGGAATCTATTTTACAGATTCATACAGTCAGTGAGCATGACGCTTTTTATCATCAGGAAAATCTTCATCCTTTAGTAAGTATCATTGACTTCTCCGGCACATCACCCGAAGTATATGCTTCCCGAATGAATTTTGGCTTTTACGCTGTGTATTTAAAGGATGTGAAATGCGGTGATATGAAATATGGTCGCCATACATATGACTACCAGGATAGAACACTGGTATTTGTCGCACCGGGACAGGTAATCAGCGTAGACATTAATAAAGATTATACACCGCAGGGTTATGCCTTGTTATTTCATCCTGATCTGATTCGCGGAACTTCCCTGGGTAAGAACATCGATCATTATAGTTTCTTCTCTTTTCAGACACGCGAAGCACTTCACTTGTCTGAAAAGGAAAGAAAAATAGTGCTTGATTGTTTTGCAAAGATAAAATATGAGTTAGAGCAGGGAACAGACAAACATAGCAGGACATTAATCGCTTCCAACATTGAGTTATTTCTCAATTAC
>DASSGT010000401.1:0-3840 GCA_035693345.1 Puia sp.
GGCTTCAAAAGAAAGTCTTAAGGAACTGCTGGGAAGAGGAAGGGCAAAAAGGGGTATGCTCGAGGGCGATTTGAATGAGGGTGAGCTCGAGATAGGTCAGGTGAGTGCCCTGATCCGGGACATATTACCTGCTGCTGACATTATAGAAAATTTATGGTTTGAATTTAGGAAAAGCTGGGCCGAACCTTTACCTTGTAAACTGCAATAACATGAAAATCTCGTTTTACCTTCTTTTTTTCGCGTTCACCTGTGTGGTTTCATGCGGGCTATACGCCAGCGATGGTACGACAGATCCCTGTTTGATAAAGGGCCAGGTGCTTGATGCGGTTACAAAGAAACCCGTTTCAGGAGTTATCGTTTCAGCCGTTGTTCCAGGTGATCCTTCTTTCAAAGAAGTTGTGACTGATGTGGATGGATATTATTATTTCAAACAACTCCCCTCCTGTCATGTGAACCTGCGTTTTGAGAAAAAAGGTTATCAGAAATTCAAATACCAGGAAGTTATAGAGATTCAGGAAAAGAAAACTGTAAAGGTGAATGTCGAAGTATCACCGGATGCAGGATCAGATTTGCTTCCCGACGATTCAGAATATCCCCTCCTGCGTATTTTGGGAATGAAGTAAGCTTAAAGCGTAAGGCGCAAAGCGTAAAGCAACTAAATAGCTACTACTTCCAGTCTTCCACACTTGTATCATGATTCTCCGAGATCAATCTCCGTGTTATCTCCAATGTTTAAGCTCCGGCTCTCCCCCTTTACTTCTGTATCGCTTCCGATCAATGAATGGGTGAGTACAATATCAAATAAGTTTGCGAATGACCCTATGATGGAGTCTTTTAATATGGAATAATTGATATTTGTTTTTTCTCCGATCGCGACGTTCGGTCCTATGATTGAATTTTTAATGGTACAGCCCGATGCAATATTCACCGGATGAATCACGATTGTATTTTCGAGATGATGATCCGGAGCCATATTGCTTCCGAATTTTTTCAGCAGCTTGGCGTTCGATTCGAGCAGTGTTTCTTTCTTTCCGCAATCAAACCAGTTCTGGACTTTGAAAGATTCAAACTTTACGCCATCACCGATCATACATTCGATAGCGTCTGTTAAATTGTATTCACCATAACTCGTCAGCTGATTACGGATATTATTTTCCAGACAGGAAAAAAGTGCATTTGTTTCGCGGATCTTGTAAATGCCGACCAGCGCCATATTTGATTTTGGTATCTGCGGTTTTTCGACCACACGACTGATAAACCCGTCATCTTCGATTTCAGCTACGCCGAAATCGCGGGGATCATCCACCCTTTTGATGCCCAGCTGAGATGCCGGGTTCTCCAGGATTGACTTGATATCGTATTCGCAAATGGTATCGCCCAGCACAATGAAAATTTCATCCTGTGCCACCAGCTCTTTGGTTAATAAAACAGCCTGGCCGATTCCCTGTCTTTCCGTTTGAAAAACAAAACTTGTTTTCAGCTGGGGATATTTATCCTTTACGTAATCCTGAATTTTTGTACCGAGGTAACCTACGATAAAAATGAATTCTGATATCCCTCCCTCTAATAACTGGTCAACGATGATGCTTAAAATCGTTTTTCCGGCGAGCGGAATCAGAGCCTTTGGTTGGGTATAAGTATGGGGCCTTAGTTTTGTACCGGCGCCTGCTACGGGAATAATTGCTTTCATATTCAGTAATTGCCACCAGCTAAACAAATTTTTTGTTTTCTTATATGGCTGATCCTGTAGAGGTAAAGTTCAGGAAAAAACCATCAAATGAACGAAAATTCTATTTTAGGTCATAATTTAAATGTTCCAAGTCAATTTTAATTATGAGAAAAGGCTGGGTGATTTTTGCATTCATTGTTTGTGTCTTTCCCGGATTTTCCCAGTCGGTCAGTACACGAATTGATTCTTTAATGAAAATATATTATAAACCGGATTTACCCGGTGCAGTGATTGCAGTGGAGCAAAATAATAAAACAGTATTCGAAAAAGGTTATGGCAAAGCCAGCCTGGTTAGCGGAATATCGATCACAGCAGATGATAATTTTAACATCGGATCTCTCACAAAACAATTTACTGCTTTCGCAGTACTCAATTTATTTTATAAAGGCAAATTCTCCGGGAACGATTCGATCGGGAAGTTTCTGAAACTTCCTTATCCCGTCTCTTCAGTCCGGATTATGCAGCTGCTCAGTCATTGTTCAGGGATTCCCGATCATTACGGTTTTGTAGATACAACCATCGTGAAGCACGCGACGGACAAGGACGTGATGGAAGCACTGCAAAAGACGAACTCGCTTTATTTTCCACCGGGCACACATTACCGTTATAGCAATACAGGCTATTGTCTTCTGGGTATGCTGATCGAAAAATTAAGTGGCCAGACCTATGCCGACTATCTTCAGAAAAATATATTTATTCCACTTGGAATAGATGATGCAACGATTTTTCAATTCGGTCATCCCATTTCAAAACGGGTGACAGGTTATGACCTTTCACCAGAAGGGAAATTCATCCGCTCCGAAGAGGGTGAGTCGATTTTCTTTTCTACAGAAGCCGATGGAGGGCTTTATATTTCTATGAACAATTATATGAAATGGTGCCGGGCGATTGAATCCGGTAAATTTTCAGTTACCTCCATGATCCGGAATGCCTGGCAGGGACAAACGCTGGTCGACACCTTAAAAGGATTATGGTATGGGAACGGCTGGTTCATACGGCAGATGGCCGGTTCAAAAAAAATTGTTTATCACACAGGGTTCAATGGTGGATTCCGCACGGTGGTATTTATGATCCCATCGGTTGATTATTGCATCAGTATTTTCTCCAACCGGGGAGATATTGACCTGGAAGAGCTCGTCATTCACATCAATCAGATCCTTGGTATAACTGATAATTCTTTCATCAAATCCGGGCCCCTTGAATCTTTTATTCATAGTTGGCCTATTTTTGCGCCATGCAAAGAGACCAGCTTGTATTCGACCTTATTCACCAGGAACTTGAACGGCAAAGACATGGTATTGAACTGATTGCCTCCGAAAATTTTACTTCTCTGCAGGTCATGCAGGCGATGGGAAATGTGATGACCAACAAATACGCTGAAGGTTATCCCGGACGCCGTTATTATGGGGGTTGTGAAATCGTTGACCAAACAGAACAGCTTGCCATTGACCGCCTGAAACAGATATTTAATTGTGATTATGCCAATGTGCAGCCTCATAGCGGAGCCCAGGCCAATGCAGCGGTCTGTCTTGCGGTGTTGCAACCCGGGGATAAGATATTGGGTCTTGACCTGAGTATGGGGGGGCACCTGACACATGGATCTGCGGTGAATTTTTCCGGCAAACTCTATCAGCCGCATTTTTACGGTGTTAAAAAACAAGATGGTCTGGTCGATTATGAAAGCATGGAAAGAGTGGCAAATCAGGAGAAGCCCAAACTGATTATTTGTGGTGCTTCTGCGTACAGCCGTGACTGGGATTATCTTCGGATACGTCAGATTGCAGATCAGGTAGGTGCTCTGGTGATGTGCGATATGGCCCATCCGGCCGGACTCATCGCAAAGCAACTGCTGAATTCTCCATTTGAACACTGTCATATCGTAACATCCACCACGCATAAAACCCTTCGTGGTCCGCGGGGTGGCATCATCATGATGAAAAAGGATTTTGACAATCCATTTGGGTTAAAAGACAATAAGGGAAATATCCGACCCATGAGTAACCTACTGGATATGGGTGTTTTTCCAGGCACTCAGGGCGGACCACTGGAACATGTGATTGCAGCAAAAGCCATCGCTTTCGGAGAAATATTATCCGATGAATTTACTGTTT
>DASSGT010000402.1:0-8556 GCA_035693345.1 Puia sp.
AGCAGAAAAATGACCGGGATATATTTCATGTAAATGATTGTTCTTAAAGTTAATAAATCCGGATAAACTTCTCTGATGGCTGTTTGTCTGCAGTATCCGAATTGGTTTTGAGTCCTGGTCCTTAGTCTTTAGGCCTTAGACCTAAAGAATTAACTTCGTCAAAAAAAGTGCATGTCTACGACCA
Organism: Puia sp.; assembly: GCA_035693345.1. Taxonomy (GTDB): domain Bacteria; phylum Bacteroidota; class Bacteroidia; order Chitinophagales; family Chitinophagaceae; genus Puia. The sequence goes on from DASSGT010000402.1 coordinate 185, forward strand.
TCAAATGTCCGAATTGCCGTCACGAGTTTGCGATGGAAGAAGCAGTCTCCGAACAATATAAAAAGGATCTGCGGGAGCAGATGATCAGTTTCACGCGTAAAAAAGAAGAGGAATTTCAGAAAAAAGATATTGAATTATCAAAAAAACTGCTGGATCAGGAAGCTGTTTTTCAGCAAAAATTCAACGAGGAAAAAAAACTCATTCAGCAAAAACTCGAAGAGGATATTCGCAAAACCATTCACAATGATTTTGAAAACCGCCTGGCGATACTTCAGCAATCCAATGAAGAGCAACAGGAAAAACTGAGATCCGCAAGACAAAAAGAGCTCGAATTTTTACAAAGAGAACAAGTCTTAAAAACCAGAGAGGAAGAATTAGAAATTTCTACGCAAAGAAAAATACAGGAAGAACGGATAAAAATTGCCGACGAAATCCGGCGTACTGAAGAGCAAAAAAATCAATCCAGGGAAACAGATTTTCAACTTCAGTTAAAAGAAAAAGAAAAACAGCTGGAGGATCAAAAAAGGCTGATAGAAGAAATGAAACGTAAAGCGGATCAGGGCTCTATGCAATTGCAGGGTGAAGTTCAGGAACTCGCACTTGAAAAGCTGCTGCAGGATGCATTTCCGTTTGACCTGGTTGAACCTGTTGGAAAAGGAATACGTGGGGCAGACTGTACATTGACTATCCGTAATTCCACCGGCCAGGCTTGTGGTAAAATCATTTACGAAAGTAAACGCACAAAGAATTTTGAACTGGATTGGGTTGATAAGCTTAAAAGCGATATGCGTCAGCAGACGGCACAGGTTGCTATATTGGTTACCCGGATCATGCCCAGGGATATGAGTTGCTTCGGAGAAAAAAACGGTGTATGGATTTGTAACTTTTCAGAAGTGAAAGCCCTCACGGAAGTTTTACGCGATGGGGTTATCAGGATTTTCCAGGCTTCAAAAAATCAGCAGAACAAGGGCGACAAAATGCAGTTGCTCTATGATTATCTCACCAGCAGTGAATTCAGTGAACAATGGAAGGCAATCCGGGAAGGTTTCTCATCCATGAAAATGTCGATCCAGCGTGAAAGGGATATGATGGAACGGCTCTGGAAAACCCGCGAGAAACAATTGGAGAAAGTATTGCTGAATGCAGCGCATATCAAGGGCTCTATGGAAGGAATTTCCGGTCAGGAGGATTTTAATATGAACCTGATTGACGACATGGATGAGATACTGGGCATTGAATAATTATTAGTTATTAACTATTAATGATTAACTTTTAAGTGAAAACGAAAGTCAGCACCAGGTCGTCGAAAAGTTTGTAAAATATGGAAAGTGGAATAACTTCCTGTTTCCTGAATTCGAAAGTCAATTCGCCAAAGCTGCCGGACCGGATAAAATAAGGACTTACCCAACGGATATGTTGTTTGAAATTTACATTGCCCAGGCTATACCACTTGAAGATGGTTTCCTTTGCGCTCCATAACAAAGTGAGCTGGCGCAACCGATGGCCCGATTTCTCGATGCCTTCGAAGGCGATGACAGATTCCTGTTCCGATAAAAATTTGTTTCTGATTTTTTCAATCGTCGGAGTGGTTTTTTCCACATCCACACCCACCCGTCTGGAACCGCTGACGATGGCAGCAGCGTAATGTCCGCAATGAGAGATGGAAAAATGATATTTTTCATCTTCCAGATAAGGCTTTCTGGTGTCGGCAATCAGAATTTCTTCCAGCGGAAAATCAGGGAATAATTCAGTCAGGAGGAACCGGCCCGCTAAATGCTGTAGCCTTTTCTGGGCGTGGCTCACGTCTCGCTTGAGTGGCACTCTCCGGAGGAAAAAATCCTCGCCTTCCGTGATATGCCAGATGCCCAGTCTGGTAGTTTCGTTGATATTATGTTGATAAAATATGGGCATCACAAAAAAGCTTAATGCGAAATTCGCTGCGGTTTATCGGTAGTGGTAAACAAATAAACAAATAAACAGCCATAAGAATGATTTTATCTGATAAGCGTATCATGGAGGAGATGGAAAAGGGCACGATCAAAATCGTACCCTATGACCGCGCCTTTCTGGGCAGTAATTCCTATGACGTTCATCTGGGTCCTGTGCTGGCTACCTACCGGGAGCACATTCTCGATGCCAAAAAGCACAATGAAATTGAATATTTCGAAATTCCGGAAGAAGGATTTGTCCTTTATCCCCATATTTTTTACCTCGGTGTTACGGCAGAATATACTGAAACACATGAACAGGTACCCTTCCTGGAAGGTAAATCTTCCACAGGTCGCCTGGGTATCGATATACATGCGACGGCGGGAAAAGGAGATGTTGGTTTTTGCGGAAACTGGACGCTCGAAATATCCGTTAAACAACCCGTTCGCATTTATAAAGGGATGCCCATCGGTCAGTTAATTTATTTTCCTGTAGATGGTGAAATTGAAGTGAAGTATGGTCAGAAAAAAGACGCGAAATATGCCGGTCAGACTAATAAACCGGTGGAAAGTATGATGTGGAAGAATAAATTTTAGAATGCCTCCGCTCCGTTTTTTTTGTAATAGGCGATGGCCAGTCCGACTACTTCATCATAGGCATAAATACCCTGAGGCTGCCGGTTTGCCTTCAGATACTTACCATAAATCTTGTGAATGATGGGTTCCAGTGGATTCTGATAACTTTTATAAAAAGCTTTCAGATCCCGAAGATCCTGTCGGACATCAGGTTTTAACGACTCCCGGTAAGGTATGAACGCCGTTGAATCCAGCGCATAGAGTGCGCTCGCAGAATACAGATAAAGGTCTACATAAATAGAATACCGGAAAGCCGGATCGCTGGAAGATTTGGTGGAAAGAAAACCGGAAAAGTTGGCTTCCTCCTCTTTCGCATATCCCAGCTGGTGACCGATTTCATGACAGGTCGTAAATGGTTGCACAAATCTCGGGATGGTCGTATTCACCTGTGCCTCACAAGTAAACGGATTGTAATAACCGCTGAACCCCATATAATTTGCAATATATCCGTAAAAAGAAGATTTTACTGATGGATGAGTGTACAACAATTGAGGAAACTGCCCGGAAGCACTGCGATAAGCCGCGACTGAAAACTTGAATAAACTATCGTTTGTAGTCAGGTTCCTTCTTGCCATCCGGGATGCGGAATCAATTCCGTTCATCTTTGAAACCAACATGCTGATGAGCGCCTGAAGATCTTCTTTAGAATATGGTTTTGTTTCCAGATGCTGTTGTTTGGCAATCGGCATACGATCATAGTTTAGCCCCCAGAAAATATTAAAAGCGATATATACCCATAATAAAATGGACAGGGATCTTTTAAGGCAGAGCTTCAGATATTGCCGGTGTAAGGTTCTTTTAAAGGCTCTCGTAAAAAAACGAACCAGTGAAATCAGGAGATAAAGAAAAACCAGTGCATATAAAATATCGCCTACACTAAATGGAATCCAGCCGAATGCAAGCCTGGGAAAAATTGAAATAACCGGATATATCCCGGTAGAATAATATTTTTCAACTGCTTCAGGGAAAAAAGAAAATATTTTAATGACTGCCACAATGAATAATGGAATCAGCCAGGACCGGTAACGTTTCCATTGCATACCCTTAAAAATACATATTATTAAAGCATCCATACTATATTGCATCTTATACAATTATCATGGATCTTGATTTTAACAAGAATGAAGATAATATGAAGCAGGCGCTCGCCCAGCTTCGAAACCGGTTCCAGAAAATCTCATTGGGAGGCGGAACAAAATCGATAGAAAAACAGCATGAAAAAAATAAGCTTACTGCCAGGGAGCGTATTGCTTATTTAATAGATAAAGACAGTGCATTTTCTGAAATCGGTGCTTTTGCCGGTTATGAAATGTATGAAGAATATGGTGGTTGTCCGGCAGCCGGTACGGTAGCAGGTATCGGTTATGTAAGCGGAAGACAATGCATCATCCTGGCGAATGACCAGACAGTTAAAGCAGGAGCCTGGTTTCCGATGACCGGAAAGAAAAATCTCCGGCTACAGGAAATTGCGATGGAAAATCATCTGCCGCTGATCTATATCGTTGACAGTGCCGGTGTTTTTCTTCCATTGCAGGACGAAATTTTTCCAGACAAGGAACATTTTGGAAGGATATTCAGAAATAATGCGCGCATCAGCGCGATGGGTATTTCTCAGTTGTCTGTTGTAATGGGACCCTGTGTGGCTGGTGGCGCTTATTTACCCATCATGAGTGATGAGACGCTGATGGTTGAAGGAAATGGTTCCATTTATTTAGCGGGGCCTTACCTTGTAAAAGCGGCCATTGGAGAAACTACCGATTCAGAAACACTGGGTGGAGCAGTAACACATACATCCATTTCCGGTATCGCTGATTATAAATTCAAAACGGAAGAAGAATGTCTCGACCAGGTAAAAAATATCATGTCTACATTGGGTCATACAGCTTCTGCCGGCTATGACCGTATCGAAGCAAAAGAGCCTGAAAAAGATCCGAAGGAAATTTATGGTCTGTTCCCGTCTGATCCGACCAAACCGTACGATATGCTGGAAATCATCAATCGTATAGTGGATGCGCCGGGAATTCAACAATTCAAGGAGGACTATGGCAAAACAATTATTTGCGGTTATGCCCGGATAGATGGATGGGCAATAGGCATCGTAGCCAATCAGCGTACGGTTGTAAAAACCAAAAAAGGGGAAGTGCAACTGGGTGGAGTCATTTATAATGACAGTGCCGACAAATCTGCCCGGTTTATCATGAATTGCAATCAGAAAAAAATTCCGATTCTGTTTCTCCAGGATGTGACCGGTTTCATGGTGGGGACCAGAAGTGAACAATCGGGTATCATTAAAGATGGCGCGAAGATGGTGAACGCAGTGGCAAATTCAGTAGTTCCAAAATTCACCATTATCGCCGGTAATTCTTATGGAGCCGGTAACTATGCCATGTGCGGTAAAGCCTACGACCCGAGACTCATCCTGGCATGGCCCACAGCGAAAATAGCCGTAATGGGAGGCGACCAGGCGGCAAAAACTCTGTTACAGATTCAGGTAGCTTCTTTGAAATCCCGGGGCCAGGTAATTGAACCGGCTGACGAAAAAAAATTATTGGATGAAATCCGTGGACGCTATGAGAAACAAACAAGCCCTTATTATGCTGCTGCAAGATTATGGGTGGACGGAATCATCGATCCGTTGGAAACCAGGCGATTCATTTCCGAAGGTATCAGTGCTGCCAACCAGAATCCTGAAATTTCAACATTCAAAACCGGTGTTTTTCAGGTTTAATCGCAGTATTCTGTCATAACTTTTACCCCTTTATTTTAAAAACAAAACGCCCAGTTATTTTGCAGGAACATGTAATTATGTATACAGATGGTGCTTCACGCGGTAATCCGGGTCGTGGCGGCTTCGGAACCATTCTGATGTGGAAAGGAAACTCAAAAGAATTATCCGGCGGATTCAAACACACCACCAACAACCGGATGGAATTAATGGCCGTTATTTCCGGTCTCGAAGCACTCAAAAAAGAAGGACTCTGGATTAAGATTTATTCAGATAGTCAGTATGTAGTCAATGCCATCGAAAAGGGCTGGCTGAAAACCTGGCTTGCTACCGACTTTAAAGGCGGCAAAAAAAACAAAGACCTGTGGACCAGATATTCAGAGCTCGCTGCCAAACACCATATTCGGTTTCATTGGGTAAAAGGACATGCATCCAATCCGCATAATAACCGCTGTGATGAACTTGCAACGATGGCAGCCGATGCGAAGGATTTAAAGGAAGATGATGGCTATGAAGGATAAGCCAAAAAACACCCCGTGGCAAAGGCCACAGGGCGCGCGTCATAACCAAAAGTAAAAAGCCCGGTAAAACTGGGTTTTTCGAAAGTCTTCTAACGCTAACTATTTGGGAGCTATTAAAAATTATATCGGGATCAATCTTCCGGATCAGCAAACCGAAAAATCACATAAAGGAAAAAAGACTGGCCGTGCAATCCAACTTATAAAAGGAAAGTATAAAGATAAGATTCAGATCTTTTCCTATTTGAGCACAATGCGATTGGTAATCATGATGTTACGACATATATAGATTATCCATATATAATAAAATCACATGTCTGAAAAAGCGTTAGGAAGTTGTTTTGATAATATTAAATAGGATCAGACAGATCTGATTTGCATTATCTTTTCTTCAAAAGTCTCATTTGGCACACTGGATTTATTCTTGATCTTACTTTTATAAGTATTGATCGTATTCGCTGAATAGCCGAGTATTCCTGCGATTTTCTGGGTATCATGTATACCCATCCGGATGAGGGCAAAAATACGCAAATCCGTGTTGAGCAATTCTCCTTCCTTTAGTCTGACCTGCTCTTCGTTGTTTATAAGTGAATTGAATTCAGCTACGAAATTGGGGAAAAGTTTTAAAAAGATCCTGTCAAAGTCGTGAAGCACTTCCTCTCTCCCTTTTTTCAGGTTCAGATTGTTCACCAGAAAGCGTATATCATCCAGTTTGCGATCGGCAATTTTCACTTCGACAGACTGAATGAATTTTTCAATACGCGTATAAAATTCAGAATTGCCGCTAAAAAAATAGCCTATGTATTCTTCCTTGATCTTATTTGCCTCCTGCAGTTTGGTATTTATATGTTGCTGCAATCTGTGTGCTGCAGTAACGTCTGCTTTCGCGATCTGCAGTTTTTTAACCTGTCTGAATATGATAAAGAGTAGACTGATCAGTAACAATGAAGAAAGCGTTACCGCAATAGCATAGTTCACAACTTTCTGGTTCTTATTTTGAAGAATATTCAACTTTTCTGCTTCAATTAACGGCAGTATCGAAGTCAGTTGCACTTTTCTTTGTCTGGCACCATAAAAAACGGCATCACTCACCGCTTTTTCAATAAAGGTCGATGCGTCTTTAGCATTCCCCTTCTTGAAAAGCAATGTCGCCAGGTTAAAAATGGCCCGGGTTTCTTTGGTGGAATTTCTGATATCCTCAATGGCAGCTATTAACAACAGATCGATGGCGGAATCCGTCTGCCCTTTTTGAACATAAATATCGCTCAGTGTAGAGGTGGTTACGGCCACTTCATGTCTGGACATCGGATAGGATCCTGTCAGTTTTTTCAATTCCGAAAGTGCCATCTCGTAATTACCTGTCCGGATATTCTTCAATCCGCTGTAATAAATATATTCAAAAGATTCGGGCGCAAGCAGGATCCGGGATGAGTCTATATATCGATTACCTGAATCGTTATATCGGGGGGTATAAAAGCGGTCGTTATTATAATCTGCCAAATCATAATAATAACGAGCCATCATTGCAAAATATTCGGCTTTCTCTGTTTTAGAAAGAAGATTCATATTTATATTCTGCAGAAGATCAAATGTCTCCTTAAATAATCCGGCAGAAAGTAATACAAATCCCTCTTTTATTTTTGCATATCCTACCAACGAATCTTCGCGCATGGACTGGCTTTCCGACACCATTTTCTGTGCATAACCGAATGCCGAATCATAATTATAAATCTGGTATTCATTGTACAGTTGCGAGTAGAGGTTAAAAAGACCCAGGTGAGAAACATCTTTTGATTTAGATAAAACGCGTTTTATGCTGTCTATCCTTTTGTTTTTTATCTCATCATAAGCGGGAGAAGCAGATATTGCCCGGTTAATCACCTGCATGAGGCTGTCTGTCCTGGTTTGTGCCCTGAGCGTCCCCGAAAACAGGCATAACAAAATCGCTATGGAGAAATATTTCGTTTTAATGTCGGTTATTTAACCTCCCGGGCAGTCATCTGGTAGTTACGGGCGAAAATAAAACTACCAAACAATATAGCAGAAAAGACAAGAGTGGCCAGAATACTCATTTTGTAAAATGGAATTCCATCGGCATAGCAAAGCATGAGACCACTGAAATCCTTTGGTCTGTTCAGGCCACGGGTTGATCCGTTACTGGCCCAAACGAGAAAATTGGAAACCAGAAAGTAAAGCGTAGGTGCGGTTAACGAAGCAGCTACAATTTGAAATACATTTAGTTTTTTTATAGCAATGCCAACGAATACCAGTAATGTGAAAAGAACATAGTTCTGCCATTGGCCTTCGTAAAAGCCCGGCATATCTGACATGCCCCCCATGTACAATACCTGATAAAACAGGTCCGAAACAAACATGGAAAGAACGGGCATAATAAATGCCCATTTTTTATCCCTGATAACAGCACCGGCATAAATAGCCATCGCCCATTGGGGAGCAAATCCAAAGGGCCTGCCGGGGATGATCCGATACAGGGCAGCAACAAGGATCAGCAGTATAAATGACCAGACAATATTTTTAGAAGAGTTCATATGATGATTTAGAATT
>DASSGT010000403.1:0-2661 GCA_035693345.1 Puia sp.
ATTTTTAACCGGTCAGGGATAGGTCTAAGGGACACCGAATCTTGCATTTATCAGGATTGGTAATTATATTGTATATACCACCCTTTACTCAAACCAACACGTAAAATGATGTTACCGTTAGAAAAAAGTAAAAAAAAGATAGACTCTTATGAAAAGGGTAAGCAGTTTGAAGAATATGTAAGAAAGTTATTCAATGAGCAAAATTTCAAATTAATAGATTGGCGAAGGTCGGAAAAGTTTGATTATAACAGTTTACCGAAAAATCATAGCGATCCGGATTTGGAGCTAAGATTTGGAAGGGGTCAATATAAATTTGCTGTTGAATGTAAATGGAGGCAAGAGTTTAATGATGGTATCTTTTGGTGGGATAAAAAAAACCTAAGCTTAGAAATTTATAAAAAATATAGCAGGGAAAATAATATTCCGGTTTTTATCGTGATAGGCATTGGTGGTAATCCTTCAAGCCCTGAAAAAATGTTTGTAACCCCTCTGGAAAGAATTCGTTCTACAACACAAATCTGTGAATCGGACTTAATACCATATAGACGTAAACCAACGCATAAGTTCTATTATGATATTAATCAAATGAGATTATTTTAAAATAATTACATATGCAATTATTCGCTTTTGTTGCTGCGAATTATTTTCCAATCTTTTAATATTTCTCTGAAGTAGGAGACATCATATACCAAAAAAGTATTTATATTACAATAACTAAGAAACACCTTATTATCCCTTGCCCAATCGGATAATGTGTTGTCGGTTTCTTGTGATACTTCCATTAATTCAACAATAGCGCCATTTTGGGAGCCGTAATCAGGAAGATATCCGAACACCTCTTTTTCAACATTTCCAACAAGTATTTCGAAGGGAGTCGTAATGTTAAAGTCTAATTCCTCAGCTGCTTTTAACCAATTATTTCTTGCTATTTCAATTTGATCACCTGAAATCATGAAAACTATATATCTTATAGAAGTACGACTAACATGCAAAAAGCGTTATCAATTTCATGAGTGCAGATCAAGGCAGGTTAACTGAAAATACTCAATTTTTTATTTAAAAGAAATGAAAATACCAATGAAAGAAGATTCAATGTCAAACGATCTAAGATTTATATAACCAATCGACTCGTCCATAACACAACACTATTTTGTGATTCTGATCCTGAAAGTCCCAGTATTTTTTTTATTCGATTAAGGAAGAATGAACATGATTCCTTTAATGATATAGATCACACACCATAAACACGCTGCCAGAAATAGTCCTACGAGTACGCTTATAATCTTATTTTTGAAATGCCTCCAAACAAGAGGTATCGTAAAAAAGGGAATAATAAACAAAAGATAATATTCAAATTCAAACATTTGGTTTATTTAAGCACATAACTATGGATACACTATGATTCTATCCATCTTATTTATATTATCGAGCGTAAGGTCATATCTTTTTAAGATTAAATATTTTGTCACAACACTATCCCAGGGAGAACTTTTAACAACATTTGCATCATAAATAAAAATCTCAATAGTGTCTGAAGGGATTGTTTTAAAATAATCCTCTATAGGTGCCGACTTAACTATGGACAAATTTGAATTTGGATTAATAATTTCGCCTGGTGTTCGGGTTGACCCCGGAGGAATGTAGATAGAATGATCTACAGAAGTATCAGGATATTTATTAGAGTAAGTATAGTAAATTGGTTTATCTGAATTGTTTTTGATTTTAAATAATGTATAGTATTTATCCGGATGGCATGAGGCAAGCATCCAGCACGAAATAGTCAAAATAATTTGAAATTTAAACATTTATCGTTTTTATTAATTTTCAAAAAAATAGTTAAGAAGAGTTGTGACTTGAGAAATGAGAATTTGACATCGGTGATCCAGGTATAAACACCCGGATGATAAGTATTCTCATAGTATTGCTATTTCCTGCAAGTGTTCAGGAAGTTATTTCATTTTCAAAACAGCATGATATGGATGTTGCGGATTCACGACAAGTTCCCGTCTTTGGGGATGTATCAAAACGTCCATTTCCGCCATTGGTATAGAGCCTAATAAACATTCGCAATCCCCGGGCAATACGAAGGCGCTGCAAATAGCCTTTCTGTTCGCAAATCGAACATCAATGGGTCCTACCACATCATACTCTGCCACTTCGCCACTGGCCAGCAAAACCTTTCTTTTTTCAATAAATGGGAATTCAAGTTGGGATTGTATTGTTTCATTAATTGCCATCATATAAGCTCCGCTGTCCACTAATATATTGAGGCGCATGTGTTTTATTTCGTCGTCGCCGATCAGATTTCGGCGAGCCATCACTAAGTCCGTAGAATTTATTAATTCTATATCTGCATAAACGACGCCCATATTTCAATATTTATCCTGTAATTAAAAATACGCAAATTCGAAAGTAGTTCTTCATGTTATTTCCGAAAATACCACTTTGCGTCAGGTTTCTTACAATTGCAGGTAATAGAGCAGACAACTATTATCAACTGAATGCGGTCTGATTCTGATTATTGTATCGGTAACCAATTAGATTGTATAAAATTTGAATGAACTAAGTAAAAACACTTATCTCATTTCAGTAAAATGAAGTTCATATTTTCATGAAGGTTTGATATTATTGTATACGTAAAATACCTCAACCCCTTATACG
>DASSGT010000404.1:0-2470 GCA_035693345.1 Puia sp.
ATCGACCGGCATCCTCAGCAATCTGAAGACCAATAATTATTTGTTGAATATTGTCGCTGCGCAATTCGCAAAAGGAAACGGTTACGATGATGCGGTGATCCTGAACCATCGTGGAAATATTTGTGAAGCGGGCTCCAGTAATATTTTCCTGATGCAGAAAGGTGTGTTGTTCACTCCGGCGCTCTCGCAGGGTTGTGTGGCCGGCACAAAAAGGAGGGAGTTGCTGGAACGATTACCTGATCTGGGCTTCCAGGTAGAAGAGACCATCATCACCAAGGAAATGGTTCACGAAACAGAAGAAGTTTTTCTTACCAATGCCATCCGCGGGATCATGCCGGTGATATGCATCGACAATACTTACTATACACGGGAACTCACCACCAGGCTGATGCAACAGGTAAAAAATCCGAAATAAAAAGGACAGGGATAAGTTTTCTACGCCGACAGCGGTCAGTAAGGCAACTCAGCTTGTTTAATCTGTAGGGTTTGGGCACTGAAATATCCCAGGGCGTTATTGGAGATATTACTCAGTGGATTTGCGGGCGTTATCGACTGAGAGTTGTTGCCCCTGGCCTGGCCCAGCGTATTGAAATACTGCCATACCTGGCTGTCGACACAGTGCATTTCAATACTAACCTGATCTCCCGGGTTAATATAACTGCTGTCATTGAAAAGCTGGCGCCTGATATATTTTCCGTCTGACAGCCGATCACTGAAATTGAAAGTCTGGTTTATAGCCTGACCGTTCACATATTCTGTAAACGTATAATAATTAGCAATACCTGCGGGATCCTGAAAATTGGCGATTGCGCTGTTACTTTTTGTTCCAAATATATTCGTGCTGTAAAATGTTACTGAATCCAGACTCACTTTCTCCGGCATAGTCGATGATGCGGTGTATTCCTGCCCATTGGATAAAACATATAACTGGTATGTATGACCGATTAATCCCTGTAGTAATTTTTGGGTCACATAGGTGCCGGGTATCACTTCCTTTAATACATCTGTAATGCCAAGGACACTGTCTGTAATTTTCACCGTTGCGCCGGTCACCGGAGGAAAACTATTCGGATCGCTGAAATTAACGGTTTGCGTGAGCTTCACATCATAAGGTCCCGGAGCATCGCTTACAATGCCTTCGATCACAATGTTCGGATTGGCATTATTCAGATTCACATTGATCACTTTCGTGCAAGAAAACGAACAAAAGAAGAATAAAAAAGGAATGAAATATATGATTCGTTTCATGACTAGAATTTAAAATTATAGGTGACGGAAGGTACCCAGCGGAACAGGGAAGTCTGTAATGCCTGGGTTTTCGCGGGATCATCCGGATCATTACGGAAAGTAATGGCATAAGCATTCTCCCGGCCGTATACATTATATAATGAAAAGGTCCAGCTGCTCTGCCATTTTTTATGTTTTTTCCCTTCCAGTGTGGCTGCGAAATCCAGGCGGTTGTAATCGGGCATCCGATAGGCATTTCTTTCGGTATAATAGAATGTAGTTTGTCCGTCAACCTCGTATTTTCCGCTTGGAAAAGTGGCAGGTGTGCCGGTATTATATACCCAGTTGGCGGAGATCGTCCACTTTTTACTGAGCTGATAGACTCCTACCAGTGCAATATTGTTTGTCTGATCCTGCCTGGCCGGATACCAGTCGTCGTGATTAATACCATTGATCTGTATTTCTGTTTTCGACAATGTATAACTGATCCATCCTGTGAAGCGGCCCGTTTTCTTTTTCAGAAAAAGTTCCAGACCATAGGCACGGCCCTGCCCGAATAGTAACTGTGATTCCACATTCTGATTAGCACGCAGTTCCGCACCATTCTTATAATCGATCTGGTTTTGCATGGTTTTATAATAAACCTCTGTTGAAAATTCATAGTTATTATCCCTGAAGTTCCGGTAATAACCCAGCGAAACCTGATCTGCGATTTCGGGTTTTACATTCGGACTGCTTGGTATCCAGAGATCCGTCGGATTACTGGTAGCCGAATTCGAAAGCAGGTGAAGATTCTGCACATTACGCGTATATGAGGCCTTTACAGAACTGTTTTCTGTGGTTTGAAAACTGACTGAAAAACGGGGCTCAAGATTAAAATAACTGGAAACTGTCTGCCCGCTTTCATAAGTTTTGGTTTGCGTGATATCGCCCGCACTGTCATAGGTATTAAATGTACCCGGTCCGGTTACAATAAAAGATGAAAAACGCAGCCCGTAGTTGAATCTGATTTTATCAGATGCCGCATATTCATGACTCAGGTAGGCGGCGTTTTCATACGAATAATTTTTTTGAATATCGATCGAATTAAAGTTCGAACCGGGTGTCGCATTCAGGACCGCCGGACTGATAATATGGTGGGTAACCTGAAATCCAAAATTGATTTTACTGCTGCTGTTTACATAATATTGAAAATCCTGTTTGAGGGAAAGGTCCTCAATCTTGGATTTTAACAGCAGGTCAT
>DASSGT010000405.1:0-2824 GCA_035693345.1 Puia sp.
TCTGTGCTGTAATTAAGTCCGCCATTGATCAGGTAAGGCGACTGACCCTGCATCGGACTGTTGTACGATACCGTATCAAAAACCACGGATCCTTTCATATAGGCAGCATTGGCATAGAAAACCAGATTATTGAAGAATTCACCCTTAAAAAAACCGAGGCTCTTGCGGAATTCAACTTCAGCTCCATAAACAGTGGCATTGTCGGCATTCGTATAACTGAGCACATCATTGCCCTGATTGGTTTGTTCAATTGGCTGGTCAAAATATTTATAGAATAAACTACCCGAAATAATTTCGCCGGGTGCAGGAAACCACTCATAACGCAAATCGGCGTTTGTATTTTTACTGCGCGTTAAGTTGTTATTACCCTGAACGATAAAATTATTTTCATAGTCATACACACGGTATGTCGCCAGCTCCCTGAATTCGGGACGATTCACACTCTGAGAAGCACCCAGCCTGAGGTTCGTTTTACTATTCAATGCATACGTGAATAAAAAGGAAGGAAGTAAATCCAGGTTCTTCAAATTGATGTCGGGTTTTCCTGCAGCTTTCAGTTCCTGATTATAATTCTCAAGTCTCACACCCCAGGTCAATTTTGTTTTGTCTGAAAATTTATTATCCAGCATCACATATCCCGCATTGAGCAAAGCTTTTCCTGTATAACTGGTAGAATTTGTACCGATATTGGCTACGACCATTCTATACTGATCAATATAGGGATCTGTAAAAATGGTATTGGCATTGATTCCCTTGGATTCAGGAATATGTATGGTGCCAAATCCCGCATCCAGCGAAGCATAACCCAATGCATCCACTTCCACATCCCGGTCCCTGAAATAATTGGCTGTCCCGAATTTTAATCTCTGCGGTTGTCCATGCCAGTTAAATGTTTTGGCCGCATTTATATTCGCGCCATATATATTTTCGGTCAGATATGAATAAACCCTCCCCGCATTAATGATATCCGGAGAATTTTCATTGGAGAGACTCAGGTAATAATCCGGACTGTTGGGATCCGTATGAAATGCAAGCACTGTCTGATCAGGCTGCCAGCGCCACGCAATGCTGTATGATGTATTCCAGTCGATCGTCCAGTTTCTGCTTACACTATGCAACCCTTCCGCCACAGCACTTCCGATACCATTACCCGTTCCTTCCGAATTTGAACTTTTATATGAAAATGGTGATGATGGATTCACCTGATTCAATCCGTTTCTTAAACCCACTGTCTTTATGAAATCATTATTGAACAGGGTCTTCAATGAAATTTTACTTTTCCTGTACGAGTAAGAGAGGTTTAAGAGAGCGGATGTAATGGTGCGGGTGTCGTAGCTGGCTGTATTATAATTATAATCCAGAATGCCGTAGGTTTCATATTCCTGTCTTGTACGATCTATAACCCTGCGCCCGTTTGTGTATCCGAGGGAATATATAATCCCGAGCTTATTATTATTAGCCAGGATTTTTGTACTGCCTCCCGTATAGGAGACACTGAAATTCGGTTGACTTTGACAGGCGGGCTGGTAAGCAAAACTATTCGGGAATTGTTTGGTTACTGCAATCTTTTGCTCATTGGTCAGATTGATAAACTCAGCGCCCCGGTTGTTATAATAACCGCCCGGCATCAAACGTGAGTTATCGAAATATCCCAAGGCATCCCATTTACCCGGCGGGTCCTGTTTATAAAATGGTTTGAATGTAGCGAGCGAATTATACCCAACGACAAATTTGAGCTCGCTCAGGCTCTGTGCCGGATAGTCCTTCGTAGTCACTTTTACGGCACCTCCGGCAAAATCTCCCGGCAGATCCGGTAAGGGTGTTTTGTAAATGGTAATATTATCCACCAGCGATGCCGGAATGATGTCAAATGAAAAAGCTTTCTTATCCGGTTCAGTACTGGGTAAAACAGAATTATTTAAAAGTGAAGTGTTATACCTCTCATTCAATCCGCGTACGATCACAAATTTGTTATCCTGAACAGAAGTTCCGCTGACCCGCTTGAGCGCTTCGCCGGTGTTCCGGTCAGGTGAACGTCGGATGGATTCAGCAGAAATTCCATCTGAAATAGAAGAACTGTTTTTTTGAACAGCATACAGCGAAGCGATGGATTCTCTTCTGGGAGAACTGCGGACAACGACACTATTCAATGTTGCAGATCCGAGCTCCAGCGAAACATTGATGGGCTCGTTTCCCTCACCTGATGGTTTGACAGCATTAATTATTTTTGACTGGTAACCAATATTGGAAACAATCAGGTTGTAGGTTTTACCCAATTCCAGAACTATAAAAAAAGTGCCTTCCACATCTGTTTTCACTCCCGACTTTGTGCCTTCAATCAGTATTGAAGCTCCTACCAGCGGGCTTCCGTTGGTTATATCAGATACCTTTCCTGAAATCTTAGCAAATTTGGGCTGACTGAAAGACGCCTTTATGATCAAACAAGTTAAAATCCCTGTCAATAATGTTTCTTTCACCTGCCTGCCTTTTTAGTCAGGGCGAAAGTATTGGAGCTGACCGTATTCTGCGTTAACAACCGGTTAACTTACCGTTACCTAATCATTAACAAAAAATATAATAGAATTTTTGTATTTAATTATTGCAGTTTTTATTTCTTAGTTTGGACGCTCAAAAGGTTGAGGCTGAAGGCTAGGACCTGAAATTTAACCGTTACTTGTCAACCATCACTGAATGAAACTGATCAGGTGGAGAAAAGCAGGAAAGACGTTTCCGGGAGTAATAATGAATAAACATCATTATGATGTTTCTGCTTTCGGGGAAGATTATAATGAAGTCTTTTTCGAAACAGACGGACTTCAGCGGT
>DASSGT010000406.1:0-2656 GCA_035693345.1 Puia sp.
TGAATAAAAAAATCCATCCGCGAACCCCTGGGCCTCCCATGCAAGCGAATGACCAGTCGGACTGCCCGAACCAAAATTGTCAGTGAATCCATAGAATATATAATCATTCAAACGGATACCGGCCCAGAAACCCGATAACAGAAGAACGGCGGCAGCAGATAAAACACCCAGTAAAAAAATAAATCCTGATCTACGGCTTTTGTTGAAAATAAAAACGAGCATCGGCAGAATGCCAAAAATAGCAGACAAGCGGAATCCCAGTCCAAGGCCGGCCAGCAGACCCCCGAAAAAACGATATTGACCATTCCTGAAAAACATGCTGATATAAATAGCTCCTAATATCAATGTGATGCCATAGGTTTCTGTAAACGACACGTATTTTCCGCCGGTTGTTCGCCAGGCCAATGACAGACCATAAAAACTGATGGCAAACAAACCGGCCCGGTGGCTGATGGTCTTTTCGGCAATTTTATAGAGAAGAAAAATGCCGGCAGACTGTACGGCGATTCCCAATAATCTCGGAAACCAAAAATTGACACCAAATAATCGGTCTGATATTCCAAAAATTAAGAATATCAGTGGCGATTTATTATCAACGCCACCGGAATAGGGCACCAATCCGTTCCTCAGCCAGTTCCTACCTATATATTGCCACATGGCTTCTTCATGTGTGAATATCATGGGCTCGGTAAAAAAAGCAATCACCAGCTGAATCATGGCGATTATGCCAATTAATTGCAGTGGCTTTATATAGATATCCTTTTCACCGGCAACTAATTCCCGCATGATGTTTAAATTTTTACGGACGGTCTTAAGTTCAGCGAGCACACACATTTCTGGCAGGTCTCATCGTTATCCATATCCAGATTTTTTCTGAATTCAATCGCAGATTCGCTATTGATGATTGAATCCAGTGACCCGTTTTTTATATTCCCGTAGGCTTTATGAAAAAAACAGGGCCTGACTGTTCCGTCTGACTCAATCACCGTAGATACCCATGGAGCATTACATTTTTTGTAAGGGAAAGGATTGAGCCCATAATAAGCAGCATAGTAATAATAGATTTTTTGAAATTTCTGCGGAGACTCAACGATATACCTGTTCTTAAATTCTTCCTGACATTCTTCCAGTATACATCCTATGATTTTTTTCATCTCTTCCAGCTCAGTCTCTTTTAAAACAATCTCCTGCTGCCGGTCCTCAGTCCAAACCAACTCTCTGTTGAAAGCAGTGCTGCTGACATCGGCGGGTAAAAAACTGATGGAATCGAGACCTATTTCCTTGGCCGCATGAATGATCTCCCGCCAATGGCGAAAATTCAGGCGATGTATCACCGACCTTCCGGTAATTGGAAAATGCGGATCGATGGACCGAATGCCCTGGATTCCGGCTTTTAGCTTCTTAAATGCGCCTGGTATGTTTCGTATGGTATCATGCAAAGCTTCATCCCCGTCCAGTGATACAATGATATCGTCCACCCATTGAACCAAAAGTTCTGCATGCTTCTGAACCGTCAGGCCAGTCGAAAGCAGTGTGATTTTGACCTTCCGGCTTTTTAATATTTCGCAGAATCTGAAAAAATTCGCATTCAGTAAAGCTTCTCCACCGGACATAACCACCTGCCGGGTCTGATACTTCCCGAAAGTTTGCAACAATCCCCTGATATCCGATTCGTCCAGCTGCCTGAGATGATGATTTCCTTTCCAGATATCGCACATTACACAACGGCAGTTACAGGAACTGTGTGGCATGAGGATAACAATCGGCAGGCTGCTGATTTTATCAGTCTGCAACGTAAGAAACCGGTTATATGTTTGATATAGTGACTGGATGGCCATTAAAATCCCTGAATTTCAGGCTGCCGGTATTTCCACAATCGATGTAACAATTTTATTTCATACGGATATTTGTGCACATTGATTTTATACCGGATGCCGGCTACCAGGTGCATGGCTTTCCTTTTGAAATCGTTTAAACGTATGTCTGTTACGGTCGGGTAATATCCATTTAATACCGTTTCAAAGTTTTTGATTTTATCGATCATGCCCGGCGTGAGCCAGGGAGTTAATGGATTTTTTCGGAGGTCAAAATTTTCCCAGGCCGGACTGATCCAATCTTCCAGTTTTTCGGGAAACTTAAATCCCTTTGAAAGAGCATCATTATACAGATCAGATCCTTCAGTAGCCACGGGACTGTAGGTATATAAAATGATTTCCGTGTGGGGGTTAATGCGTTTTATCTTTTTTATAAAGTTGATTTCAAAATCAATCTGTGCTTCTACCTGTTCAGGTGTAGGGGCCGGCATTCCCAAAACGAAGGAGTACTCAGGGATGATATCGAATTTTTTCATGCGGGCCGCAAATTCCTCTATCTGATCGCCGTTTTGCGTGCCTCCCTTATCCATTTGTTTTAATAAGGCATCATTGCCGCTTTCTGCACCAAAAAAAATGATCCGGCATCCTGACTCCCTGATCAGCGCGAGGGACTCATCCTTGAATTTATGCATCGTATCAATCCTTGCCATACCCCACCAGCTCATTTTTTCCGGCATGATGAGCTTTGCAAATTCCACCGTGCGTTTCTCTGAAACGAAAAAATTATTATCATGAAATTCAATGGCATCGGCACCCCATTTATCTTTGATGTACTTAATATC
>DASSGT010000407.1:0-20159 GCA_035693345.1 Puia sp.
ATTCAGATATTTTTCGTTATGCGGATTGGATGGAATCTGAATAGGAATCGTATCTACGATCTCCAGGCCATATCCGGAAAGGCCCATTCGTTTCTTTGGATTATTACTGATCAATTTTAATCGGCTGACGCCCAGGTAACGAAGGATCTGTGCACCCACTCCATAATCCCTCTTATCCATCGGAAATCCAAGGTGAAGATTTGCTTCTACTGTATCCATTCCATCTTCCTGCAATTTGTAAGCTTTTAATTTATTTACCAGTCCGATGCCGCGCCCTTCCTGATTCATATACAAAATAATACCGGATTTATTGGCTTCCACCATCTGCATGGCTTTATGCAACTGGTCCCCGCAATCGCAGCGAAGGGAGCCCAGAATGTCGCCTGTAAAGCAGGAGGAATGCACGCGTACCATAACAGGCTCGTTCTCTTTCCATTCACCCTTTATCAATGCAAGATGTTCGTTACTGGTATTTTTTTCTTTGAATGCTATGAGTTTAAAATGGCCATATTTAGTTGGCATATCTACCCGCACAATTTCTTCAATAAGAGAATCGATCTTCAATCGATATTCTATCAGGTCGCGTATGGATATAATCCTGAAATCAAATTTCCTGGCTATTTCCTTCAACTCCGGGAGCCTGGCCATGCTCCCATCCTCATTCATGATTTCAACCAGGATGCCTGCAGCTTCAAATCCCGCCAGTCTCGCCAAATCTATGGTCGCTTCGGTATGTCCCGCTCTTCTTAAGACACCCCCTTTTTTTGCCCGTAAAGGGAAAATATGACCCGGTCTTCCAAGATCACCAGGTCTTGTTGCCGGATTTATAAGGGCCTGGATAGTTAAAGCGCGGTCATGGGCTGAAATGCCCGTAGTACAGCCATGACCCAGCAGGTCAACAGAAACAGTAAATGCGGTTTCGTGCAAGGCTGTATTATTATTTACCATCAGTTCGAGTGCAAGTTCATCACAGCGCTCTTCCACAAGCGGAGCACATATCAGTCCCCTGCCGTGCTTGCTCATAAAATTTACGACTTCTGGTGTTGCGTTACGCGCTGCGGTGATAAAATCCCCTTCATTTTCCCGGTCTTCATCATCGACCACGATGACGAGCCTTCCCTGCCGGATTGATTCAATCGCATCTTCTATTTTATCTAACATATATTAATTTATACACAAAGTTACAAATTATCAGCGCCTTATTATCTGGCAATAAATCGCTGGTTTTCAAGAAGTGAGAAAAATACAGACCGTTTCATGATAATTGCCTCTGTTAAAAAAAATATTCATTATAAATATTTTAACATTTGAATTTTTCTTTTCTTTACCACTCGTTTCCCACTCCAGATTGCTGCCATGCAACGACGATTGATGCCATTTTTGGAAAATGCGTTTAATGTTATTTTTTGTTAATGTTTAATTAATCCGCCTAAAGGAAATTTCTTTTACAACTGCATTTATTTTACAACCTAAATGAACTTCGTTATGAGAAAACGATTTATGATTATGGCGTTCGCCATTTTATCAGTTTTGACAATTTGTGCGCAGGAAACGACTTCAGACATTGCGGGAAGGGTAACCGGTAACAACAATCCGCTGCCAGGTGCTACGGTTGTAGCCGTGCACATTCCTTCGGGTTCTACGTACAAAACAACTTCGCGTTCGGATGGCCGGTTTAACCTGCCCAACGTGAGAATTGGGGGGCCTTACAAAATAACAGTCTCCTATGTTGGTTATTCCCCGGCCGAACAACAGGATATTACGCTCACTTTGGGACAGGAATACAAGGCAGATTTTGCATTGGTTCCCGAAACCAAACAGTTGAATGAAGTGACCGTGACAAATTCGGGTACAGGAGGTAAGGTTTTTAATTCAAGCCACACAGGCAATCAGGAAATTATCACCCGTGCGCAGCTGGAAAGGTTGCCTACTGTAAACAGAAGTTTGCTTGACTTTACGCGTCTCACACCCGGTGCCAATGGTCTTTCTTTCGGAGGTCAAAGTAATCAGTACAATAATATTACTGTCGACGGTGCAAATTTCAATAATTCATTCGGGCTTTCAGGTACACTGGGTGGTCAGACGAATTCACAGCCGATCAGCACGGACGCCCTCGAACAAGTGCAGGTAAATGTTTCTCCATATGATGTGAGACAGGGCGGATTTTCCGGGGCAAGTATTAATTCCGTAACGCGTAGTGGTACCAATTTGTTTCGTGGTTCTGTATATACATATATAAAAGGACCCGGCACCCAGGGGTATAATGTTGAAGACATTAAAATTCCACGGCAGGATTTTTCTTATAATCTGACAGGTTTTAGTGTTGGCGGACCGATCATGGAAAACAAACTTTTCTTTTTTGTGAGTGGTGAACAGGAAAACAGAACCGATCCGGGAACATCATTTATTGCCTCGGACGCGACGAACAAACCAAATGGTGTATCCGTTTCCAACGCAAATGCAGATACTTTAAATGCGCTGGCGGCATTCTTAAAGAACACATATGGATATGATCCCGGGGCATTTCAAAATTATAGTTATAAAACCCAAAGCAAGAAACTTACGATCAAGGTGGACTGGAACCTGGATCAGAATAATACTTTAACTGTAAAATATAATTATCTCAATTCTTCAAGACAGATCCAGGCCAGCAACAGTGGTTCTGTAAACTCCTCTTACGGCAGAACACCCGGCCAGTACGCCATGCCGTTCTACGGAAGCGGATATAAAATCAATAACAATTTCGATATTATCATTGCCGAGCTGAATACCCGTCTGGGAAATAAAGCATCGAACAAATTGCAAATCGGATATACGGCATTGCGTGATTTCCGTTCCCCGTTAACGTCCAGTCCGTTTCCGCTGGTGGATATTCTGGATGGAAGTGGCAATCCCTATACATCTTTCGGATATGAACAATTTACTTATGGAAACCAGCTGAATACAGATGTATACCAGTTAAATGATATATATATTATGTATAAGGGTGCACATGAGATTACAGTGGGTACACAGAATTCGCTCAAAAAATATTCAAATGGATTCTCTCCGGCTTATGAGGGAGTATATCGTTTTAATAGTATTGGTTCTTTTTACGCAGCTGCAGCCGATCCCTCTGTCAAAGCAGCGCGATATGATCTGTCTTACACATTACCTCCCAACGGACCATTTCCTCTCGTAGGGCCGCAGGATCTGGAACTCGGATTCTTTGTTCAGGATAAATGGAGAGTAAAACAAAATTTCACCCTGATCTATGGCTTGCGTGTGGATATTCCGATATTTAAAAATACATTCCTGCAGAATGATTCTGCCGCGGCCCTCACATTCTATAATGGTATTCACCTGAATACCGGTCAGGCTCCGCATGTAAACCCGTTATTCGGACCCAGACTTGGATTTAACTGGGATGTAAAGGGAGATCAGAAAACCCAGGTCCGCGGAGGAGTTGGATTATTTGCAGGTCCTCCTCCATTCGTATGGATCAGCAATCAGGCAAGTAATAGTGGCGTTGCCCTTTTTGGTTCTGTCAGCAATTCAACCACCACATCTTTCAGCCCGGAGGTAAATCCGAATCCAAACTGGCCGGCCAATGCAACTAAATCACTCAGTAAATCTTATAGTCTGAATGTAACGGACCCGTCTTTTAAATTTCCGCAAGCTTTAAAATCCAGCCTGGCCATAGATCAGAAAGTACTTACAAACTGGATTGTTACACTTGAGTTTACCTATGCAAAAGATGTAAATGCTGCATTTTTCCAGAATGTGAACCTGCCGTCTACCGGTACGCCACTGGTAGGTGCAGATAATCGTGTGCGTTATAGTTCCAGTCAGATATACCCTGTCGGGGGTGCAGCAGCTGCAACTGTGTCTAATCCAAACATCGGGAATGCCATTTATATGACGAATGTGAATGGTGGTTATGCATATACTGCAACATTGCAGGTGCAGAGACAATTCAGAAACCTGTATGTAAATGTGTCTTATACTTATATGCAGGCAAAAGATGTCATGATCGGCGGTTCTACAGCAGCTACCATGTGGGGATCAAAACCTATATCAGGAGATCCGAACTCCCCTCAGCTGGGTTATTCAAATTCGTACATGCCACAACATATCATTGCATCCGCTTCTTATAAATTTATATATGGAAAATATTTTGCTACAACGGTCGGGCTTATTTACGAAGCTGCACCTTCCGGAGTTGGTTCGTATGTCTATAACGGAGATTTGAATAATGATGCGCAGACTTCGAATGACCTTTTGTATATACCGACCGTAGCTGATTATCAATCGGGCAATTATGTGACAGCGAATGGTGGTGGCCTGGATACCCGTACACCAGACGAAGTTTGGTATCAGATCAATGCTTTTATTCAGCAGGATAAATATCTGAATTCACACCGTGGTAAATATGCCGAAAGAAATGCAGTGATATTCCCCTGGTACAACAGGGTGGATGCAAACGTAAGCCAGGATTTTTATATTAAGGCGGGCAAGAATACCCATACACTCAGATTTTCAGTTGATATCGTAAATGTGGGAAATCTGATCAACAAGAATTGGGGTATTTATCAACTGCCAGCTGCCGGAACAGGTTCGAGTGTCCTGCTTAGTGGAGTTCCAAACGTAATTAATGTAGGTCTCATCTCCGCTAAAGTGGGTGCGAACGGTGTTCCTGTATATGGATTCCCTTATCAGATAGCGCCGACAGCTTCATCCGCCGGAGTACCTTACACGCACTCCTGGAAAGACGACACGAGCCTTGCATCCCGCTGGCAGATGCAGTTCGGGATAAGATACTTATTTAACTAAGCATAAAGCGTAAGGCGTAAAGCATAAAGCGTAAAGCGTAAGACTAGAGTCTATTACCAACACCAGCCTTACGCTTTACGCCTTAAGCCTTAATCTTACCAAACCCCCATTTTAAAAAAACGGGCATCGCCAGCGCCCAGGTAGGTATATCGTGTTTGCCTCCGGCTATTTCATGGTAGCAAATATCCAGTTCCGGATCGTAGCCTTTTTCTGTGAGAGCAGATATGAGATCGAGTGTATCGTCGATGGAATCTATTATCCCGTTTTTATTTCTGTCTTCTGTTTCATCAGCGGTTCCGCATTCAAAGAAGAATCTTAATCCCGGTACGGCATCCCCGTCCCGGATCTGTGTGTGCATGATCCGGTGTTGTTCATCCTGATAATCCGGATCATCTTTATCCAGCGTACGCCACCAGAGTGAACCGGAAAAAATACCAGCCAGGTTAAAGAGATGACCTTGTTTCCAGGAAATATCAAGGGCACTTAAACCACCCAGTGAAAATCCGGCAAAGGCCCAACGGTTTTTTAATCTATCGGGAAAAAGCAACTGAACAGCCGGCACCAGTTCTTCTACGATAAAACACATATATCGTTCGGCCAGATTCCCCCTCCCCTTGTAGTCTGCGGTTATTGCTGTTCCATATTCAAATTTCCGCAATGGACCGGCATGAATACCAACACATAATATGGGCCGAATCGCCTCAGACCGGTATAATTTAGCAAGAATGGTATCAAATCCCATAGTTTGAAGATCCTGACCGTCATTAATGATCAAAACATCCAACAGACCTGTTGGACTCTTTATTTGTGGTGGAAGATAAAAATCGATGCGGAGATTTCTTCCCAGGTTTTTTGAAGGAAATGAAAGGGTCTCCAGTGATTTTATTTCCGGGTTTACGGATAGCATATTTTCAAAAATAGGCAAGAATACGGAGTTCATTTGTTTTTATAGCATTTTAAAAATAAATTTGGATACCCACCAACCCGATTTAGCATGAATATCAATGAACAGTATTATAAATGGCATTCCCCATCTCTTGATCACGATGTGGAAATGCTCGTCTTCGGGCATGCGGGTCAGCCGATCATTTTATTTCCAACTTCAAAAGGAGAATATTATCAGAATAAGGATCAGGGAATGATCACAGCAGCAAAAGGATTTTTGGAAAATGGAAAAGTCAAGATTTATTGCCCTGCCAGTAACGATGCTGAGAGCTGGTATAATAAGTCCATTCCACCCAACGAACGAGCCTGGAATCAGGAAAAATACGACCGGATGATATCAACGGAACTTGTTCCATGGGCCCAGCATGAAACGGGTTATGAAAGAATTGCATTTGCCGGTTGCAGTTTCGGGGGCTATCATGCAGTAAACAGTGCCTTTCGTCATCCAAATCTGGCCAGTTATTGCTTTTCGATGGGCGGGGCTTTTGACATCAAGCAGTTTACAGATGGTTTTTATGACGATACCATTTATTTTAATAACCCGGTAGATTATATCCCAAACGATAATAATCCCAACCTCTGGAAAATGGGGATCATCCTCGGAACCGGTGAATACGATATTTGCAGAGCTGACAATGAGCGTATGGACGCTTTGCTTCAGCAAAAAAATATACGTCACTGGCTGGATATGAGACCGCAGGCTAATCATGACTGGCCTGTATGGCGTGAAATGTTTCCGCATTATCTCTCTTTAATCAATTAACTTCCTGAAATAATTAAACTGCATGAAAAAAATTGGCGTTCTGTATGGCAAAGAAAGAAGCTTTCCCATGGCGTTTATTGAAGCTGTGAATGGAAAGAATGTTCGGGGAGTCCGGGCTGAATCTGTGATTATCGACAAAGTAATCCAGGGTCAGCCGAGCGGTTACAGTGTCATCATTGACCGCATTTCGCAGGATGTACCCTTTTACCGGGCTTTTCTGAAAAATGCAGCTGTCAGCGGGACTGCGGTTATTAACAATCCATTCTGGTGGAGTGCTGACGAAAAATTTTTCAATAACGCATTGGCAACCAAAATCGGAGTGCCTGTTCCAAAGACAGTCATTCTGCCTTCGCGTGATTTGCCTGAAGACACATCTGATTTATCTTTTTCTAATTTGGCTTATCCACTGGACTGGGAATCTATTTTTAAATATGTAGGTTTTCCGGCGTATATGAAACCTTTCGCAGGTGGAGGATGGAAAAATGTTTACAGGATTGCAAATGCAGAAGATTTTTATCAAAAACATAGCGAGACGGGTCGTCTCGTCATGTTGTTGCAGGAAGAAATCGTATTTGAAGAATACTACCGGTGTTATTGTATTGGCGGAAAATATGTTCGGATTATGCCTTATGAGCCACGCAATCCGCATCATCTGCGTTATGTAGCAGACTTCTCGCCTTCTGAAGAAAGGTTACGACAGATGGAGCAAATTGTTTTGCGGATCAATCATTACCTGGGTTACGATTTCAACACTGTAGAGCTTGCTGTAAAAGACGGCATTCCCTATGCCATTGATTTCTGCAATCCGGCTCCTGATGCAGAAAGAGGTAGTGTGGGCGAAGATAATTTTAACTGGGTAGTAGAAACGGCAGCCATTTATGCAATCGAAAGAGCATTGGAATCCAAAGAGGGTCTTGATAATCAGACATGGGGTGAATATGTTAAGAGAAGCACCTTGCAGAAACCTTTAATGGGGTAATCATCTCTGACCATAAAACTCATCCTTTTTTAATGCATAAAGCCACGATTCCTCATTCATCTCATTGATTATATGGTGAACATCAACTATCAGAATTTTACACTTGGGATTGAAGAGGAATATATGGTTATAGATCCCTCAACCCGAGAACTCAAGAGTCATGAACAGAAGATAGTTGTCGAAGGTCAGAAGATGATCCGCGATAAAGTAAAGGCTGAAATGCACCAGGCAGTCGTGGAAGTTGGAACTGATATCTGCCGCGATATTTCGGAGGCCAGGCAGGACGTTAGCACCTTACGGAAAACCATTTCACAGATTGCTGCTGACCAGGGCCTATGGGTCGGCGCTTCGGGAACTCACCCTTTCAGTCATTGGGAAAGTCAGCTCATCACCGATCATGCACGTTATAATGAAATAGTAAATGAATTACAGGAAGCGGCGCGTAGTAACCTGATTTTCGGGCTCCATGTGCATGTCGGAATGGAAAGCCGGGAAATGGCAAACCACATCGCCAATTCTACCCGGTATTTCCTCCCTCATATCTATGCACTCAGCACGAATTCTCCATTCTGGGAAGGACGTAGTACGGGCTATAAATCTTTTCGAACCAAAGTGTTTGATAAATTTCCACGCACCGGAATTCCGGAATATTTCGAAAGTATCGAAGCGTATGAAAATTTTATAAAATTACTGGTTAAAACAAATTGCATCGACAATGCTAAAAAGATCTGGTGGGATCTGCGGGTACATCCGTTTTTTAATACAGTGGAATTTCGAATATGCGACGTTCCAATGACGGTAGAGGAAACCATTTGCATAGCCGCCCTGTTCCAGGCTATCTGTGCAAAAATTTACAAACTCAAAACTCAGAATCTCAATTTTATTATCTATCAGCGTGCGCTGATCAACGAAAATAAATGGCGTGCCAGCAGATATGGAATAGATGGACACCTGATCGATTTCGGTAAGGAAGAAGAAGTCAATACCCGGGTACTCATTTATGAACTGCTGGATTTTGTTGATGATGTACTCGATCCACTCGGTAGCCGGGAAGCAGTCAGCATCATTCCGAAGATGTTTGAATTCGGTACCGGCGCTGACAGACAACTAAAAATTTATGAAGAATCCAAGAGCCTGATCAAAGTGGTGGATTATATACACGATCAGTTCCTGCATGGATTATGACAAATTCTCTATTACCATAGCACTGGCGCCACCGCCGCCATTGCATATTCCGGCTGCTCCATATCTTGTTTTATGCTCCCGCAAAATATTAAGCAAAGTGACTAATATCCTGGCTCCGCTGCAACCCAGGGGATGACCCAGCGCTACGGCACCCCCGTGAACATTTACTGTGGCGGGATCCAATTTCATACGCCTGCTGTTTTCGATTCCTACCACTGAAAATGCCTCGTTCAGTTCCCAGTAACTGATGTCTTCCATTTTCAAACCGGCTTTTTGCACGGCACGCGGAACGGCGATCGCGGGAGATGTAGTAAACCATTCCGGTGCCTGTTCGGCATCTGCATAAGAAACTATTCTGCCCAGCGGTTTCAACCCAAGCTGTTTCAATTTTTCTTCACTCACCAATATCATGACTGCAGCACCATCATTCATCGAACTCGCATTGGCCGCTGTGACGGTTCCATCTTTTTGAAAAGAAGGTTTTAACAATGGAATTTTTTCAAATTTTACATTGAAGGGTTCCTCATCCTGTTCAATGCGAATTGTTTCTCCTTTTTTTTGTATGTCTACTGCGATTACTTCGTCTTTGAACTTTCCTGCTTTCCATGCCGCCTGAGCCCTGCGGTAACTTTCAACCGCAAATTCATCCTGTGCCTCGCGACTGATTCCACAAGTGGAAGCACATAGTTCCGCCGCATTACCCATTGCCTTGCCATCATATACATCTGTCAGTCCGTCCTTGGCCAGACCATCAATCAGCATACTATTTCCATATTTATTTCCCCATCTCATTTGTTCGGCATAAAAAGGAACATTGCTCATACTTTCCATACCACCGGCAACGATGACTTCTGAATCACCCAATAAAATATTCTGCGCGCCAAATGCAATGGATTTCATTCCGCTGGCGCATACTTTGTTAATAGTGGTACAGTTTACATTGTCCGGAAGACCTGCAAATTTTGCCGCCTGTCTGGCCGGCGCCTGTCCAAGGTTGGCCTGCAATACCGAACCCATCAATACATCATTCACTTCCTCTATTGGTATTCCTGCTTTTGAAATCGCTTCGCGAATAGACAACGCCCCCAAACGGGTCGCGGTTAAATCCTTCAGTATTCCTCCAAAACTTCCGATGGGTGTCCGGACTGCAGAAACAATATATACCGCAGATGATTTCATTGTATAATTTTTAGCAAGTTAAATCAATTGGCTGAACTGCTTCCTGGTTGTAAACGATTCGTCTGACAATACAATTTATTTCAGAGAACTTTTCACAGTCTGTTCACACGCTGTAAAAAATAGATATTGGGGGATGATTACGCCTGTGAAAAACTTCCTCGTTCCGGGTGTATCATTGCATATGGATAGATTCCGGGTTGAACAGTCCTGTTAAGATCTGGATCACAAGTGCTTAAGATCATAATAAAAAATACAGCCTTTATTTTTTATCCATTAAATTTATTCTTTAATAAAATTTTTAACAGTCCTCATACTATGGGAGATCTCCAGATACGAAAGCAGCCTAAAAAATATGATGCAGTCATTGTAGGATCCGGTGCAGGTGGTGGCATGGCTGCCTATGTGCTGGCTCATGCCGGTTTAAAGGTTTGTCTGATTGAAGCCGGGCCCATGTTTGATCCAAAAAAAGATTCCAATCAGTTAAAGAATCCATGGGAATCACCACGACGTGGTGCAAGCACCAAATTCAGACCATTCGGAGATTTCGACGGATGTTACTGGGGTTGGGAGATCGATGGAGAGCCATATACACATGTCGGGGATACAAAATGGGAATGGTGGAGAGCGCGAATGCTGGGAGGAAGGACGAATCACTGGGGCAGAATTTCACTCAGATTCGGGCCTCTGGATTTTAAGAGAAAAAGTATCGACGGTCTGGGAGATGACTGGCCAATTGGTTATGAAGACGTCAAACCTTATTATGATAAGATCGATCAGATGCTGGGTGTATTTGGAACAAATGAGGGGTTATACAATGATCCGGATGGAATCTTTCTTCCTCCGCCAAAACCACGACTACATGAGCTTTTTATAAAAAATGCAGGCAAGCGGGTGGGTGTTCCGGTAATCCCTTCCCGACTCTCCATTTTGACAAAACAGATCAACAAAGAAAGGGGGGCCTGTTTCTTTTGCGCCCAATGCGGCCGCAGTTGCAAAGTATATGGAGATTTCTCTGCCTCGTCCTGTCTCGTGATACCGGCATTGCAGACCGGAAATATAGATCTCGTAACAAACGCCATGGCCCGCGAAGTACTTACGGATAAAGAAGGAATGGCCACGGGAGTCTCCTATGTTAACAAAGAAGACATGCAGGAATATCAGGTAACCGGAAGGACGGTGGTTCTGGCTGCCAGTGCCTGTGAAAGCGCCAGGCTGCTGCTGAATTCAAAATCAGCCAGGCATGCCAATGGATTAGCCAATAGCAGCGATGCGGTCGGCAGATATCTGCACGATTCCACCGGTGCAGATATGGGTGGTATTATTCCGGATCTCTTCAACAGGAAAAGATATAACGAAGATGGAGTTGGTGGAATGCATGTGTACAGTCCATGGTGGCTGGACAATAAAAAACTGGATTTCCCACGCGGATATCATATCGAATATGGAGGCGGCTTTGGTATGCCACTTTATGGCTTCAACTGGGACATTGAAAAACTGAATGGCGATTTTAAGATACATGGAAAGCAAAAAGAAGCTGGTGGGTACGGCGCTTCGCTGAAGGAAGATTACCGCTATTTCTTTGGGGCTCATGTGGGCATGGCGGGTCGCGGGGAAGCCATTGCCAGAAAGGACAGCCTTTGTGAAATAGATCCGAATGTGGTTGACAAATACGGTATACCGGTATTACGTTTCAATACTTCATATACTGACTACGAAATCAACCAGGCCAAACATATGAAACAAACCTTCGCCGAAATCCTGGACTCTATGGGCGCAAAAATTACCTGGGGTGGAGACGACGGAAAACATAACAATTATGGATTGCACGCACCGGGAAATATTATTCATGAAGCCGGAACGGTCAGAATGGGAAATGATCCGCAACATGCACCCCTGAACAAATGGAGTCAGGCCCACGATTGCAAGAATCTTTTCTGTGTAGACGGAGGCCCATTTGTTTCCCAGGCCGATAAAAATATTACATGGACAATTCTCGCGCTTTCCATGAGAACCAGTGAATATATCGTTGACCAATTAAAAAAACAAAATATATAAAATAACGGTCATGGACAGACGTAAATCTATTAAGACGCTGGTCATCGGCGGATTTTCGATCGGCACCATAGCAGAAGCATGCAGGCAGCATGAAAATAGTCCGGTGGCCCCGACAGCATCGGATAAAGATGTGATTGTTTCAGGTATCAACCGAATGAAAGAAGAAATAGCCCATGAAAAAATGATCAGTGCAGAGCCGGCATTTTTTACAGCGGATGAAATGGCAACCATCACATTGTTGGGAGATATTATCATCCCGAAGGATGAAGTAAGTGGTAGTGCTTCAGATGCGCAGGTACCGGCTTTTATAGAATTCATTGTAAAAGACAAACCGGAACATCAAACCCCCTTACGTGGAGGATTGCGATGGCTGGATGTTCAATGTCTGAATCGCTTCGGCAAAGCGTTTAAAGATTGTGAACATGCCCTGCAAATGGAAATGGTAGATGAGATTGCATGGCCCAGAAAAGCAAAGCCGGAAATGAAACAGGGAGTCGCTTTTTTCAATCTGATGCGCAACCTGGTAGCAACAGGATTCTATACTTCAGAAATGGGTGTTAAAGATATTGGCTATATCGGCAATGCTCCGTTTCAATGGAATGGAGTACCGGCAGATGTATTAAAGCAATACAACCTCGCTTATACGGAAAAAGAACTGAAGGAGTGCATCAGTTTCTCCTGATACTAATTTTCCAATGGATTTACATAATACCCCTCTTCGCTTAGCACAAAGCTGTTTGGAACGAAGGAAAGAAGTGACTGTGTAATCATCGAAGCTGCTTCACGCAGATAAGTTGCTCCGATTTCGGGAGTACGTACTGCAAACTGCCAGCTTTGAATTTTCAAAAACGCTACCTTACTCTCCTGGATAATCTGGTTATCCGTTTGACGAAAGATTTCAGCCAGGCGATCCTGCTGGTTGTCGATGTTAGGGGACATAGGGATCAGATTTTGGGTTTTCTAAGGTTGAACGAAATATTAACGAAACAGAAGGTCAAAAAATTGTCCGGATTCCACCATTTCAATCTTTAGAAATGCCCCTGATCCTGGTTTTCTTTGGATTTTTTAGTTCTCCTTTTATCGATGCTGCCAGTTTTACCGCCTCGTAGGCGTTTACAATACCACCAGTAACGGAAAGCTGATTAAAATCAATTGTAGAGCCTGTTGCAGCCCATTTTACCTGGTTTTGCGGAAGTCTGACAGCTGATTGCATCAGAACATATTTCAGCTGGCGGGCGCTCAGATTCGGATAATATTCAAGCAGCAGGGCAGCAATTCCGGCGACCATTGGGGCCGCCATACTGGTACCGCTATAAGCCGCATATTGATTGCCTGGCAGTGTAGAATAAATTTTTACTCCGGGTGCAAAGAGATCAACCTCTTTTTTCCCATAATTGGAAAATCGCGCAAGGACTAAACTATCGGGGCCTCCTGCATTTGCCCCCACAGTAATAAAACAACAGGAATTTTTTCCCCCGCCATCATATTCCGGTTCAGGATAATGAGAAATCGAATCAATATTTCTGGATTCATTTCCGGCGGCATGCACGAGCAAAACATCATGATCTGCTGCATACTGAATAGCCTCATCCACCCATTTTTTCCCTGGTGAAAAATATTTCCCAAAACTCATATTGACCACACGCGCACCATTATCCACTGCATAACGGATAGCCAGGGCAATGTCCTTATCTCTTTCATCTCCGTCCGGAACAGCACGGATTGCCATGATCAATACATGTTCGTCGATGCCATCCATACCTTTGCCATTTCCACGGGAGGCGGCTATGATGCCGGCCACATGTGTACCATGTGCGGGGTATCCGGCAGATACATTATTGTTGCCGTAGTTTATGTCAGCAATATTATTAAAGTCGTCTCCTACAATTTCTCTGCGTCTCGCATTGGGATCGTTGGAAAAGTCTGCCAGCTTTATCCGTGCACTTTGCAGATATTTTTCCGCTTCATGAATGAATCTCCCAAGCGACATATCAGGCGTTATGCCGTATTTATTAAAATACATCAGTGTATTTTTTTTCACCAGGATAAATACAGAATCCGATGGCTGATAATCCATCACATCATGTGCATAAATAGAATCCTTTCGAAGATTTGCTTTCAGAATACTGTCGGCGGATCTCATCTGAGGGATCACCTGCGATAACCAGAAAACCGCCTGTGCCTGTTGGAGAGAATCCCTGAGAAAATATTTTTTTACTTTTTCACGATATTGTTTCCTGGCTGTTATATCCCCGTTATCCATCCAGTCAGAATCGAGATTGAGCCGGTAATATTCCCGGTAAGATTCATAGCTTTCAACATTGATATTCTTGCCATTTTTACCACCAAGGAAATTCCAGCCATGAATATCATCTACATATCCGTTATGGTCATCGTCAATTCCGTTCCCGGGAATCTCCTTTGAATTTGTCCAGATATGCCCAATCAAATCTTCATGGGCCGTATCCACTCCCATATCAATGACCGCTACTATTACCGGATGGGCTGTTTTTCCTTTCAGCAATTCTGAATATGCCCGGTTTATGCCGGCTCCGAATACACTGTCAGTACGGTAATCCAACATTTGCCAGCCATGTGCATTATAAATGTTTGATTGTGCCCGGACAACCTGGAATAAAGAGAATAAACCGATCAGCAACAAAATCTTTAAATAAAAAATTCTCTTCTCTCTTTTCATCTATTAATTTTTGGACTTCCTTACTTTTGCCAACTGGCAATTTATACAATATTTGAGTTATCACTCAATTCCAGCCGGGTCTAATTTAAGGATGAATCTTTTCAAACCATTAACAACTACCCGATCACTTTATGTAAACGCTTATAGCGGACTCTCACGTTCAACCTGGCTTTTATCGCTTGTTATGTTGGTAAACAGGAGCGGAACAATGGTTCTGCCCTTTATGACAATTTATCTGACCGGCATTGGAATTTCACTTTTTAAAGCGGGTATTGTAGTCGGTATGTTTGGAGCAGGTGCTATCGCCGGAGGATACATCGGAGGTAAACTGACAGACAAAATTGGATTTTACAAAATACAACTCATCACGCTGGTGGGTGGTGGTTTGTTATTTATCCTGCTGGGACAAATAAAAAGTTATCCGCTGATCTGTCTGTTTACTTTTATACTCAGTCTCGTTAATGAATCTTTTCGGCCGGCAAACAATACTGCCATAGCTCTCTATAGCAAACCCGAAAACAGAACACGTTCCTACTCTCTGAACAGACTGGCTATTAATCTGGGTTGGGCATTCGGAGGAACCCTGGGAGGCATCATCGCATCTTTTAATTATCATCTTTTATTCTGGATCGATGGATTTACAAATATCATAGCAGCACTGATGCTCTATTATCTGCTCAATCCTGCCGACCAGGTTGCCAGGGAATCCATTCCGGAAGATTCAATACCCCATAAAATTTCCCCTCTTAAGGATAAAAAATTCAAAATATTTATTGGACTTGCCATATTATATGCGCTCTGTTTTTACCAGCTTTATTCCACCATCCCGGTTTACTATAAGGAGATCTATCATATGTCTGAGTTTTATATTGGCATCCTGATGGGGTTGAACGGGCTGATCATCGTAATTATAGAAATGGTTCTGATCTTCCACCTGGAATCAAAAAACAGGGCCATGCATTTCATTTCTTATGGATTACTGTTAACGGCACTTTCTTTCCTCGTTTATATTATTCTACCCTTTCCGATCATCACGGCATTACTTTCTGTAATTCTGGTCACAATGGGTGAAATACTGGCGATGCCGTTTATGAATAATTACTGGACGGGAAGAGCTTCTTCGCTTAACAGAGGACAGTATGCCGGATATTATACGATGGCGTGGTCATTTGCACAGGTTCTCGGTCCGACGGGTGGTACCTGGATTGCCGGTCATTGGGGTTTTAACAGTTTGTGGTGGATATCCGCATGCATATGCCTGATCACGGGAATTCTTTTTCGAACCGTTAAATTGCAATAACCCTAAATCATTTTCCCCCGAAAACTTTTTTCAGCAAATCGGTCACCTGTGCGGCAGGATCTTTACGGATCAGTATCTCTTCCTGGGCAACATAATAGAAGATTCCGTTGATGGCTTTTTGGGTAACATAAGAAGACAAATCGGGATCTACTTTCGTTACCAGGGGGATCTTGTTGTAAGTGTCAAATACGTCCTTCCAATATTTTGTGGCGTCCGTTTTCTTCAATGCAGAATCAATTACAGGCGTGTAGGCTTTTGTTAGTTCCGGCGATGCACTTTTTCGCAGATAAGCAGTTGCAGAAGTATCTGCACCACGTAAGATATTCAATCCATCTGTGACTGTCATGGATTTGATCGCGTTCACAAAAATCGGAGCAGCTGATTTCGAGGCGTCTTCAGCAGCATGGTTCATACTGGCGATCGCATCATCCACGAGTTTACCCATCCCCATACTTCTAAGCGTTTTCTCAACTTTCTGAGCCTGTTCGGGCATTAGAATTTCCACTGCCTTATTGCCTAAAAATCCATTGACAGCTGATAGCCGGTCAGCGCTTTTCTGGGCACCCAGTGTGAGAGCCTGTTTTAAACCGGCAGTGATGTCTTCAGAACTCAGTGATGAGGAACCACTGCTACCGGTTACCTTTTTTTTGATATTACTGAAAAGGTCGTTCTGACCCATGGCGGCGATACCTGTCACCAGAAATAATACAGTAAGGAGCTTTTTCATTTGATTTGAATTTTTGGGCAATCGCCCAGGTCGTTAAACGCTCTAATATCAACTATATTACAGTTGAACTGTCAAAAGTATTCACAAAAAAACAAAGGAAATGTTAAGTCCCCGGGCAGAAAAAATGCATTCGCCCATGATTGGGGAGTTTTCTTATTTTTGCGGCTTCTAAAAAATATACATGAAAAAAAGTATTCTCTTTGTACTGATCATCTTGTCCTTTGGTAACCTCTTCGCTCAGTCCAGGAAAAAATCTGCTTCCCAGGCGACCACAGCGCCTGCTGCTGTTAAATTAAATGATCAAACAGATTCTTTGAGTTATAGCATAGGCATTATGGTAGCCAGTTTCTATAAGCAACAGGGTATATCCAATATTAATGATGCGATGGTCAACAAAGCCATTAAAGATAAAATGTCTGGTGATAGCACCTTATTGACTGAACAACAGTGCAATCAGGTTCTTATGGGATTTATAGAAAAAGCAAAGGCAGAGAAAGCTGCTGCAGCTAAAAAACAAGGCGAGGCATTTCTGGCGGCGAATAAAACAAAACCGGGTGTGATCACAACTGCTTCCGGATTACAATACATTGTCCTTAAACAAGGGACCGGTCCCAAGCCCGCATTAACAGACAAAGTAAAATGCGATTATGAAGGGAAACTGATTGATGGTACTGTATTTGACAGTTCTGTTAAGCAGGGAAAGCCTATTGAATTTGCAGTGAATGGTGTGATTGCGGGATGGACAGAAGCTTTACAACTCATGAATACCGGCAGTAAATACCGGCTTTTCATTCCCTCGAATCTGGCATATGGAGATCAGCAAATGGGATCTGATATAAAACCGGGATCGACATTGATATTCGATGTGGATCTGATCGAGATCGTAAAATAAGGTTTGCCCTTCTATCCGCTCTATTTATAAAGCTTTTCGTAATATTCGGTAACCATTCTGCTGGAATCGAAAGCGAATCTTACATCGGACATTCCGTTTTTCACTACCTGCCTCCAGGTATCTTTCTGTTCATAGTACAGAGGAAGAATCTGATTTTGTAAAACATCGTAAAGAGAATTCAGATCCAGTTCATCCTGCTCCGGCACTGTCATATTGCTGTAGTCTGATTTTCCAATGATAAACCCGTTGTTGCCATGGTTTATAAATTCCGGAATCCAACCGTCATTGGTTGAAAAATTTAATGCACCATTCATAGCCGCCGTCATGCCACTGGTTCCGGATGCTTCCCGCGGAACACGCGGATTATTCAGCCAGCAATCAGCCGCCTGTTTCAGTCTTTTAGACAAACCAAGTTCATAACCGGTTAATACGGCTACCTGGGGATATTCCTTACTCAGCTGAACCAGATAATTAAAATCATTGATGGCGGGATAGTCCATCGGATAAGGTTTTCCCGCCCAAATGATCTGGACAGGATATTTTTTATTATTCACCAGTTCCGTAAATCTTTTTTTGTCGCGTGCGATCAGGTCAGCTCTTTTATAACCCGCGAACCGTCGCGCCCAGACAATGGTGAAGATATCCGGATTCATCAGGCGTCCCGTCTGATCGGCAACTATTTCAAATGATCGTTTCTTTAAAAAGCGCTTCCGGTCGTCCCACCAGAAATTATCACCTTCCTCTAATTTTTTATACAGTTGTTTATCGGCCCAGTAAGTCCAGTTCTGTGCGTTGGTGATATATATAATAGGACAGATGCCTTTGTATTTGCTCCACATTGCATTTGAAACTTCTCCGTGCAATCGTGAGACGCCATTGGCCAAATGAGCAAACCGAAGTGCTGCCAGCGAATGATTGAATAAGTGGTCCTCCATCCCGGTTAATGCAGCCGCTTCTTCAATGGACAAACCACAGAAGTAGCTCATGTCGAAACAAAGCTTCATATCATGTTTTTCATTTCCCGCTTCTTCCGGTGTATGGGTAGTGAATACCAGCCTCTTTTTTACTTCATCAATGTTTTTATTGTACTTCTGATACAGATAAAAAGCAGCACTGATCCCATGTGCTTCATTCAGATGATAAAGCTCTGGTTTGAAATTAAGCTGGTCTACTAGTTTTGCTCCACCCACTCCAAGCAATATAAACTGGGCTACCTTGGTAGCCAGGTTTGCATCATATAAACGATGGCAAATGGTTTGGGAAACATAATCGTTTTCTGTTAAGTCGGTGCTCAAAAGAAAGAGAGGTGCACCGTTAAAGGTTTCAGGTGCCAGATAATAAGCTTTCACCCAAACCGGATGATCGTGTATATTGATCTGATATTTAATTCCCGTATCCTGCAGGAAAGGATATTGTTTTTCAACCCAGGTTACCTGCAGGCTCTGATCCTGATTGCGCGCCTGGTCATAGTAACCATATTTCCACAGGATACCAATGAAAATTGAATTCTGACGTAATTCATATGCGCTTCGTACATGAGATCCGGCAAGAAAACCCAGACCACCACTATATATTTTTAGCGGCTGGTGAACCGCAAACTCCATGGAGAAATAGGCTACTTTTTTTGAAAACTCGGGGTTGACTGCGTAAGGGACTGCAAAGTTTTTAAAATCCATAATTGAATGAGTAAACGGATACGGTTTTGATTTATTTTATGATGATCGTCGCCTGGTTTTTGCCGGTTTGGTTACGGCTTCTTTATGTTTGTTATATACTCCGTCGAAATAACAGCGTATATCCCGGTGATTCCCGCATCCCTCCAATTCCTTCATACGTACGGTCTTTTCGCTGAAATTAAATTCAAGAGAACAGGGATCTCCGTTCGCAATATAACGGGCAATAGTGGAAGAAACAAAACGGGCTTCTCCTTTGAGCTCTCCCTTGCAGCTTCCCTCATCCTTTTCAAAGTGTACAAAAAAACGAATAACAGAATTATTTTTCCCGTCGCGAAAAGAGACAAAATTTCTTTTATCCTGTATATAATCTCCGGTAAATTTATGTTTATGTGCAAATGTATCAATGGGATTGTAAATCTGGGCTGTCTTCGGTTTACCCTCGTTTGATTCTTTCATAATAAGAGTGAAAACACCTTCTGCATTATACACATATACTGTTCGAACGAACAGTGTACGGCCATCCGGATCTTTCCGCAGCCGGCTCACCGAAATGGCATACTTATTATCAATGCTGGCAGCATATCTTAATTCGGAATCATCGTCCCTGATGAGCAATGGCATGCCAGTCCGGAATTTTCCATCATTATCCAGGCAGGCTACAAAAAGCATCTTTTTCGACGGACTTAGCGCTTTTATAAAAAGATAAGTTTCGGCCTTTTTTACCGTCAATTTGCCGCTTGCATACAGTCTGGGCTTAATCGTCTTGCCAAAATGCCGCTGAATCAGCGAGTCATTAATAAACTGGTTAAAGATTGAAAGTGCCAGGGGGGAGTCTGTTGGTTTTTTTGCCAAAAAGCTGTCGGCAAAATTTACCGGTAAATTAAGCGTCCGGAACATCGCCTGAAAATCTTCAGGCTCTATCTTTTTCATTTCTCCACTGCCATCTGC
>DASSGT010000408.1:0-2755 GCA_035693345.1 Puia sp.
GATATCGTAGATCCGACATTCCGGTTTATGTCGGTGGACTGGGATGGGAAGATACGGATGGACCCTTCATCCAGTTACGCGATGCAGCGATTGATCGGTATGAAGGATCAATACGATATTTCTGTTGCCTGTGATACCGATCATGATCGTCACAGTGTGGTTACAAAAAGCGTGGGTCTTGTGCCACCCAATCATTATCTGACAGCCTGTATTTTTTATCTGCTGCAAAATCGTCCGGCATGGAAAAAAGATATTGCCATCGGCAAAACTCTGGTGAGCAGCCGTATGATTGATCGTGTTACTAAAAAACTGGGCCACCCGTTATATGAGGTTCCAGTCGGATTCAAATGGTTTGTTGATGGTCTCATAGCTGGTTCCCTTGGTTTTGTAGGAGAGGAAAGTGCAGGTGCCAGTTTCTGCCGCAGGAACGGCGAAGTCTGGACGACTGATAAAGACGGATTTATTCCTGCGTTACTGGCAGCTGAAATGACGGCTACGCTTGGCAGGGATCCGGGAGAAATATATAAATCACTGGCCGATGAATTGGGCCATTCTACTTATGATCGCGTGGAAGCACCCGCCAATCCTGAACAGAAAGCGAAACTTTCCAAACTAAATCCTGATGACATCAAACAAAAAACGATGGCCGGCGAACCAATTACTGCGGTTCTTACAAAAGCACCGGGTAACGGAGCGTCGATCGGCGGTCTGAAACTTGAAACAGAAAATGGATGGATTGCTGCCCGTCCATCGGGTACAGAAAATATTTATAAAATTTATGCAGAAAGTTTCAGGGGCCGCGATCATTTGAACCTGATGCTACAGGAAGCGCAACAGATTGTGGATAATGCTTTGAAGTAGTTATTAATTATTAGTTGTTAGTTATTAGTTTTTGTTTTTCCTGATAACTAACAACTAATAATTAATAACTAACAACTCCATTATTTTTTGATGAAATATCTAAAAGTTCTCTACGTTCAGGTTCTTATCGGCATTACCCTCGGTGTAATATGCGGCTGGCTTTTTCCCTCCTTTGCTCCAACGGCAAAACTGATCAGCGATACGTTTATCAATATGATCCGGATGATCATCGCGCCGGTGATTTTTTGCAGCATCGTTACAGGTATAGCAGGTGCCGGAAGTATGAAAAAAGTGGGAAGGGTGGGCATCAAGGCACTGGTTTATTTTGAAATCGTTTCTTCACTGGCACTTGTGATCGGTCTGATAGTTGCCAACCTGATCAAACCCGGAGCGGGTATACCGCATAGTACTTCAGAAACTGCGCAGGTAAGCGAAATCGCCAAACAGGCTGAAACATTTAACTGGGGTGATTTCATTTCTCATATTGTACCATCGAATATCGTTGAATCTTTTGCCAGGGGAGATATTCTCCAGATTTTGTTTTTCAGTATTTTATTTGCAGTCGGGTTAAAGCAACTCGGTTCTTCCGGTAAAAATATACTGGATGGACTGAACAAGATTAACCAGATCATATTTAATATCCTAAAGATTATTATGAAACTCAGCCCCATCGGCGCTTTCGGAGGGATGGCGTTTACGATCGGGAAATTTGGCTTTGCGAGTCTTTTTGTATTGGGTAAACTGATGCTTTGTTTTTACCTGACCTGTCTCCTTTTTATTTTTGTCGTTCTTAATGCCATCTGCCGTTATTTTAAATTTAGTTTTTGGAAACTGCTGATATATATAAGGGATGAAATCCTGATAGTATTTGGAGCCAGCAGCAGCGAAGCTGGATTTCCTTCCCTGATGCAGAAACTGGAAGCGGCGGGTTGTGAAAAAGAAGTTGTCGGCCTGGTTGTTCCCACGGGTTACAGTTTTAATCTCGACGGTACGACGATTTACCTGAGCATGAGTGTGATTTTTCTGGCGCAGGTTTTTAATGTTGATTTAAGCCTGGGTCAGCAACTGGTTATCATTGGTATCCTGCTCATCACGAGTAAGGGTGCAGCAGGAGTAACCGGAAGTGGTTTTATCGTTCTGGCATCCACGCTGACCGCTATGAAGGTTATACCCATTGAAGGACTGGCCCTGCTGATCGGTGTCGACCGGTTTATGAGTGAGGGTAGGGCGCTGATTAATTTTATTGGAAACGCCGTGGCCACAGTTGTCATCTCCAAATCTGAAAAAGCCATTGACGAAACCCGGTATCAGCGGGTGGTGGAGAAAGCGTAAAGCGTAAAGCGTAAAGCGTAAAGCGTAAGGCGAAGGCGTAAGGCGTAAAGCGTAATCGTAAAGCGTACAGTTAAAAGGTTCTTTGTGCTTCGGTTTAATACTCAAATTTTATCGGCTGAATAATGTATTCCGGCTGCCATCCGCATCCGGTCCATCGTTTCCATGATCAGTAAAGAATCGTCATGACTCATGACCGGACTTTCTATCAGTCCTTTCCTCAAACATTCACCGACATGTCTCGCTTCATATTGATAACCCGCGCCACCTTCTTTATGGACAGGAATTATTTCCCTGCTGTCTTCTCTTCCTCTAAATAATTCGATTGTAGCGCTCGGGGCATAAAAGCGTGCGGTCAGTCGCACCCGGCTTTGAGTGCCACTGATATCTGCATCCGTTCCCAGGTTGGAAAGCAGGGATGAAAAAAGCTGCGCCATTGCACCGTTTTTATATTTGAAAAGACTTGCACATTGTTCATCAACTCCTTCCGGACTGGGTGTCATGGATGCTTCAATTGTATCAGGCCTTCCGAGAATTGAAAGAACCAGGAACACATTGTAAATGC